>JBCBHI010000417.1:0-4991 GCA_038525885.1 Bacteroidota bacterium | reverse complement strand
CTCCTCTCCCTACCCAGGGAGAGGTACCCGCAGGGTGGAGAGGGTTTCAACACTACTGTCCGATAGGAGAGACCTTTGATATACTCCTGTGGTACTTCAAAGGCATCGCTTCGCGATAGGAGTTTTTAACCACCCCGCCTGCGGCTCTCCTCCTTGGAAAGGAGGGGAATAAAACGCCCCTAAGCAATAAAGAGGCATTACCGCATTAGCACATTTGTACTACCAAACTTGAGCAAGGGAGTATTACTACATTTTCAAATTACCGCATTAGCACATTACCATGTCCGTACCAAAAACCTTCGAAGACCTTACCTGGCTGCCTGATTGGGAAGAAGGTATGCGTTCGCATTTTCACCAGACCATTCTCCGCTATTGGGCCGATACTATGGTGGACGAAACCCACGGGGGTTTCTATGGTCGCCGTGACGGACGCGACCGGCTGCTCCCAACGGCCGGGAAGGGAGTGATTCTCAATGCCCGTATTCTATGGACATTTGCGCAGGCAGCCCGGCTATTCCCGGACATGAACTACCAGGCCCTTGCCCAGCGGTCCTTCCTATACCTTTCGGAGCACTTCCATGATGCTGAACATGGTGGGGTATACTGGATGCTGGATGCCACTGGCCAACCCACCGAACGCAAGAAGCAGCTCTACGCCCAGGCTTTTGCCATGTACGGCTATACCGAGTACTTCCGCCTCACCCAGGAACCCAAGGCCTTGGCCCTAGCACAGGAGCTTTTTCGCGTGATGGAAGCCCACGGCTACGACACCCAACATAATGGCTACTGGGAGGCCTTCGGCCCCGGTTGGGAGCCCATAGAGGATGTACGGCTGAGTGAGAAAGATGCTAATGCTACCAAAACCATGAACACCCACCTCCATATTTTGGAGGCCTACACCAACCTGTACCGGGTGTGGCCGCACCCACAGGTGGGGCACCAACTCAAGAACCTAATTTTGCTCTTTCTACAGCGCTTTATTAGCCCTGAAGGCCATTTTCATCTGTTCTTCAACGACGCCTGGGAGCTGCAATCCCACGAGATTTCCTTCGGCCATGACATAGAAGGTAGCTGGTTGCTGTATGAAGCAGCCGAAGTACTCGGCGAGGAGGAACTGCTAGTTCGCGTACGCGAAGTGGCCTTGCAGATGGTAGACCGCACCCTATCTGAGGGTATGGATGCGGACGGCGGTCTGATGAATGAAGCCGACCCGAATGGGTTTACGGATACAGACAAGCACTGGTGGCCGCAGGCCGAAGCGCTAGTAGGCCTGGTCAACGCCTTTCAGCTTAGCCAAAACGCTTGGTACCTGGATATGGCACAGCAAACCTGGCAGTTCATCCAGAAGAACTTAGTAGATACCGAGTTTGGAGAATGGCACTGGCGAGTAACCCGCTCTGGCGAACGGGTGTGGACCGAAGACAAGGCGGGCCCCTGGAAGTGCCCTTACCACAACGGCCGTGCCCTTATGGAATGCCATCTCCGTTTGACCCAAGTTATTCAGTCCTTTACCCCACAGCAGTCATGAAAAATTTCGCGCTTCTTCTAAGCACCGCCGCTCTTAGCATACTCACTACTAGTGTGGGCTTTGCTGCCAATCCGGTAGCCCAAGCTGGCTACGATCAGGTGGTGATGGACACCAACGATGACGGCCTGGCGGTGGTCCTTCTGGATGCCTCCGCTTCTACCGATGCAGACGGGGATGCCCTTTCGTACCGCTGGTTGGATGGCAATACCGAACTCGGCACGCAGGCCATCCTTACCCTCACTTTGGCCGAAGGGGTGCACACGTTTACCCTGGAGGTGAGCGATGGGCTTACCAAGGACACTGACGAGGTCTCGGTATACGTGGGAGATGCTACCCCGGATGGGGGACAACGTATTCCTCTGCGGGGTGGTGAGCAGGCTATTTTTGCCAACGGTATCAACCTGGCCTGGAACAACTACGGCGATGACGTCATTAACCTGGATGAAGACTTCTTCGAGATGGTGCTCGATAGCCTGCAAAACCGCGGTGGCAATGCCCTGCGCTGGTGGCTACACCCCAACGGCCGGGTCAATCCACTCTTCAACGGAGACGGTACCGTGCGCGAATACCACCCCAACATGGTCAACAACGTTCGCACCGTGTTGGACATGGCCTACGAGCGCGGCGTTACCCTTAGCTTGTGCTTATGGAGTTTCGATATTCTGCAAGATCAGGGGCAAGACCAGCAGATGATGCTGGAGTTTTTTGAGGACAGCGTAAAAACTCAAACCTATATCGACAATGCCTTGGTACCTCTGCTGGAAGCCTTGGGCGACCACCCAGCCGTGCTCACCTGGGAAATTCTCAACGAAGCCGAAGGCATGACCGAGGAGTTCGGCTGGACGCCCATCCGTACCACCATGGCCGCCGTGCAGGCCTTTACCAACCGCGTGGCCGGAGCCATCCATCGCGCGGTACCTACAGCCCAGGTATCCACGGGCATTTGGAACATCCGGGCTATGACGGATGTGGACGGGAATTTCAACTATTACGGCGATGACCGCCTGATTGCCGCAGGTGGTGACCCGGACGGGACGCTGGATTTCTATCAGGTGCATTTCTACCCTGAGCACAATGGCAACGAGTTTTCGCCCTTTCACCGCCCTGCCTCCTACTGGCAGCTGGACAAGCCTATCGTGATTGGGGAGTATCCGGTGAAGGAACTGGAGGGGCAAATTAGCCCGGGCTACACCACCACCGAAACCTATCAGCTGGGCTATGCCTACGGCTATGCTGGGGTGATGCCCTGGACCTTCGTCAACTTTGATGGGGGCAACTTTATCAATGCCCGGGAGGGCATGGAGTACCTGGCTACCACCTTTGCATCAGAGATCGTGGTAGACAATTCTGGTTCGCTCAACCAAGTGCCGGATGTGGTGGCTAGCATCCCAGCAGCTAATGTGAAACTGGGTGAAGCCGTAGTGGTCACCAACCATGTGGACTTGAACACCATTTTTAACGATCCTGAGGACGGTACTAATCTTACCTACACCCTTGCGGGTAATACCAATCCTTTGCTGGTATTGCCCGAAGTAAGCGAGGCGGGCCTCGTTACCTTAGCCTTGGTAGACAACGCTACGGGCACTGCATCGGTACGCTTGTGCGCTACGGATACCGACGGGGCCAGCACCTCCGCGAGCCTCACCGTCAACGTTTATGATCCCGCCGGGAACCTGGCCCTGTTTGCGCCTATTGCCGCCAGTACCATCGAAGATGACAACGCTGCGGGAACCCTACGGATACCGAGCCTAGCCAACGACGGCAATCCCGAATCGCGCTGGTCCAGCGAGTATGCCGATGACCAGTGGATTGCCTTAGACCTGGGCGCAAATTACGCGGTGAACCGCGTGGTTCTGGACTGGGAGGTAGCCTACGGGGAGTCCTATACCGTGCAGCTTTCCGAGGATAGTGTCACCTGGACCCCCGCAGTAAACATCCTCAACAGCGACGGGGGCACCGACAACCTTACCTTCGACAGCACGGGTGCCCGCTACGTCCGGCTGGATTTGCACACACGTGGCACAGAGTTCGGTTTTTCCCTCTGGGAGCTAAAAGTCTACGCGGCTAACCGAGGAGGCGATGGCGTCACCTCCTTGCCCGAGGAGCCTTTCGCCCTCCAGGTCTATCCTAACCCCACCACGGACTACCTACGCATCACCACCGAGGGCCGTTTCACCGCTAACCTCCTTACGCTCGATGGCCGTCAGGTCCGTGCCATACTTGCTACCCACGGTACTACCGAGCTGGATATCCGGGCTCTGCCCGAAGGAGTGTACTTACTACGAGTAGCTACCGAGAAAGGTATGGTTACGAGACGAGTTGTGAGAAACTAGGGGCTGATTGAGCAAAAGATGTACGACGTACTGTCGCGGGCTTCTGAGCCCGTGACTCCCTCCCGGGAAAGCCTCCTGGCTTTCGATGTAGAGCATAGAGGACTATGACTTACTGGAAACAACCTAGCGACCCTATTCATGTAATCCCAATTGCATAGATCGCTGTTGAATTAGGTCCTCCAACGCTTCTTGACTGGTAGCAGGCAAAAAGCTTTTTTGAATAAGAGGTTTCCATTGAGGGATAAGCTTCTGGTACTTTCGGAATAGGTTTTCCATGGCCCTAGCTGGTATCCCGGCTCCGGTCATGGCTATCTCAAAGTCTTTGCGTTTTAGCTTCCGTTTCTTGCCATTAAGACTCAGTGCCAATTCCTCATTATCATCTTCTACTACCAAGGCCGATGCCACCAAATCATAGGCTGGACACAGTTGGTATCCAATCTTCGTTTTTAAGAGTGAAAAATTCTTGAGGTGAGCGTCGTTGTTCCCTGTTAGGAAACTGAAAAGTACTACCTCAAAGAAATCAATCAGATCTAGACCGGGGTTTACGGAATACCGCTTAATTGCCTTAGCGATTTGCTCATAGGAGCCGCGGTATTTATATTCTGTAAGCCGTTCCGTAAGCTGGCACATATCTTCCATGTGCAACTTCTTGCCCTTGATACGGTCTACACGCTTGGTGAGATAAGCCAGTTCGCCGGATTGCAATCGAATCAAGCCGTGATCCACGGTTTTGATCTTGCTCAGCTGAGCAAGGTGCATGCAGAGATCTTCATTCTCGGGCAGGTTTGCATACATCTCAGTTTGTGGTTTGAGGATGTATTCACCCAAAATACCCATAATAGTGAATCGTAATGGTGGTTTCCCGTCCTTGGCTACTCCCAAGGATAGTTTGGGCTGTACTCCAGTGACCGTTTTGTGGGTTTTGACAATTTGGCTGGCGAACTCCAGTAGTTGGTCTTGGGTGAGAGGAAGTGTAGGCGGAGAGGCCTTTCCAAAGAATTTCCTACTACATTTCTCATGGTAGCCTTTGGTTCCTGCCGGGGTAGAAAGCTCCTCTGCATTTATTTCTTCATAACAGTACAAACATCGCCCCTTCATAATTATTCATCTGGTTAAATAGAAACAGCACC
>JBCBHI010000416.1:0-4993 GCA_038525885.1 Bacteroidota bacterium | reverse complement strand
CAGCCAAGTCATTTGCCACTGTGGCGTCAAGTGCAATTGGGTGCCCAATAGGGCCGCAGGCTTTACCTATTCCTGGACTGTTTGGGCAGTTTCGTAGGAACAATTGGCTGGTATTTGGTGAGGCAGCCCTCTCTAATTTGGAAAAACCTGCGGCCCTATTGGGCACCCAATTGCACTTGACGCCACAGTGGCAAATGACTTGGCTGTTGCGTCATTATGACCCCGGCTTCACCACTATTTATGGGGACGCCTTTGCGGAAAGTAGCCAACCGCGCAACGAACAAGGAGTCTATTGGGGGATTGCCTATCAGCCGAGTAAGCGCTGGCGTATCACCACCTATTATGACCGGTTTAGTTTCCCTTGGCTGCGGTTCCAAACTGGGGCCCCTTCAGAGGGTTACGAAGTACTCATTCGTGCGCTATGGCGGCCCCAAAGGCATCTGGATTGGACTTTACAATACCGACGGGAGGTAAAAGACCGAACGTATGGGGCGCAAATTGCTACAGGGTATAAGGACAACGCACTCTTTCAGGTGAATTTCAGACCGCAAGGGGCACTAGGCCTTAGGCTAAGGGCTCAGGGTTCCCGGTTCCAAATAGCCGATGAGGACAGCTACGGTGTGGCTTTTATCTATGACGGTTTCTACCGCTACCGTTCTTGGCAAGCTACCGGAAGGGTGGCTGTCTTTCATGCGCCAGATTTTGAAAACCGGCAATACGCTTATGAAAACCATGTGCTGTATGCCTTCGCCATCCCTGCCTATTTTGGGCAGGGCATCCGAACCTATATCAACCTGCGGTGGAAACCACTCCCACCGCTCACGCTGGATATCCGTTGGGCTAGGACTTTCGTCCGGGAAACAGACCCTACGGAAGACCCAACCCCACCTTTCCGATCGTTAACCATACAAGTTCGATACGCCTTCTAAGGTTGATAGGTAGAAACAGAAACCTGATTGCCAAAGACCGTATACACGTGGAAGGCATTGGTAGACTCGTAATACAGCACTCCTGCCTTGAAGGCATTGTTGATCGGACGGTAGTTTACCAGGTTACCCTGATAATCAAACACATAGGAGAATTCCTGCTCCTGATCAGTAACCAAAATCACCTCCCTACCTGCTCCAAAGCGGTAGAACTGGGCCAGCACATTACCCGAGGTTAGGAATTCTTTTTGGAACAACTCCTGGCCTTCGGCGTCCAAGAAACCAATCTGGCCTTCACTCATCCGGCCGATCAGGAACGTTTGCCCCAGCACATCGGGCACCAAACTAAACTTCGCATCGCGGGTAGGTTTGTAGAGCTGCTTCCGTTCCGTCACCTTTCCTGCCATGGTAAAGGTTACTAGCTCGCCTTCATTGGTCACCGCCCGAAACAGTGTGTTATCCAGGTCGGTACCCTCTTGCACAAACAATTGAGAAGTCACCTGTCCGCGTATATCCACTGGGAAACCATCTTGCATCTCTCCCCTGCGGTTGGTGATCGCCACCTTACCATCTGCCAAGGGGACCACGATCCTGTCCAGGCCGCGCACCCGTACGTGAAAAGGTGGCTGAGCCAGCGGGCTACTGAAGATCTTAGGGTTCCAACCTTCTAGCGGAAACCCTGATTTATCAAACAGGAATACCCCACCACCGATAGTACCTACGGCAAACCGGTATCGCTTGGTACCGTCATAGTCGATCACCGAGGCATAGTTTACCTGCTCACCGGGCGGCAGTGCCACCGGAAATCCAGGAACGGGTAGCCCATTCCTATCCAGAATATGGATGCCCGAGGCGGTAGCAAAGAAGAACTGTAGCTTTCCGTTGCCATAGAAATCAATCTGCTGCACATCACTTACCAATGGCTCACCCACAGAATCCCGCCAAAGGATGTTGCCCTCTGGGTCCAACAAATACAAGAAGCCATCCTCATCTTGAATGACCACCTCACGCACTCCGTTGTTGTGATTGCGCACCACGTACGGAGGAGAGGCTGCGTTTTGCACCAAGGGCACGGTCATCATCGGGGTAAAACGTCTATCCTCTGGGGCCACCAAATCAACCTTAGGCTGCACCACCATGGCAGTAAACCAGCGGTTGGCGTCTTTCCGAAACTGAATAGCCCCTCCGGCAATCCCTCGCCAGGCCAAGCCATCTGCCTCGAAATAAGATTGCCACTCGGCATTCAACAGAGGCAACACGTGGCTCCAGGCTCTTGGGCTCTGTAAGAACCATCCGCAGACACCCTCTTCCAGGGTATTCTCCAAAAACACCGCCGACTGCACGGATTTGTTGAGTACCTGGCCCGACGACCAGTCTTCTAATACCCTCCGAATACCCTGGGCGGTATTACCCAGCAGCAAATAATCACCAATGGTAGCGTAGAAAGTCTGGTCGAAACCAGAGAACACCTGCCCGAAGAGATAGCCTGGCAGGTTGTATACATCTGCCAACCGAATATCTTCTCCCAGATAACTTTCCAAATAAAGGCTATCTAGGGAGGTAGCCGCCACCTTGGTAGAAAGGTTCCTCAGCCATACCTCTGCCTTAGAGGCATTGGGGGTGCGAGCGATGAATAGTTTATCAGGATTTTCTGCACTGACAGACTCTAAGACCACCATGGCAACCTCTGGCCCCGCGGCGTCCAGAAAATCCTCATAGTCCAGCAAAAACCGGTTGGCAAATGCTTCACGCTCGGCGTTGAAATCAGGAGCGGTTTGCAACTGATACTGGTACATGGCTTGCTGATAGGCCACCGGATCATTCAGTTGCCAATGGAATGCAAAGGCAGTACGAGCGGGTAGCGCTCCCAAAAGCCGAAACCGGCCATTATCTTGGCTTTGGAATACATCGAGCACCTCTTTGGGTTCACGGTACACCCCTTGGGGGGTAAATCCACTCCAAAGCATGACCTCTTCCCCTAGCACAGCATCCAGCTCTATAAAATCTCCCCAAGCTTGCCACTTTGCCTCCTGGTTGGCCGGCAAAAAAACGTTCATTAGTTCCGGCCAGCGCTTCAGGTTGACCCACCAACGCCCCTCTAAACTCGACTCGTCCGGGGCCTTAATGGTAGGGTGCTGGGCAAAGAAGTGTGAGGTACCGCCATCACCCAGATGCCGAATCACGTCCTCAAGCAAATAACCGGTAAAGCTCCCAATGAAGAAGTCACCAACCTGGCTGTAGTAGAAAGTAGTTTCGGATTCCCGTGCCTGGAACTGATGGATGGTCACTCCTTCATACTCCCTTTCTTTGTACCGCACATCAGACCGATCCACGAAGTGGTCGTGCAGTACTTCCAAAGACTTTGATTGTGCCTTTCCTCCCAGGTTAGCATAGAAAATGAAATCAAATCCGCTCCTGCCGGTCAAGTGCAAGGAAATCAGTGTACGCTGCTTGAGCCAGGCAGAAGAAAAGGAAATACCGTCACCAATGGAATCCAAGATGTCATATCCTTCATTCACCTCCTGAAAAAAAGGCATGGTGGCCAGCAGCTCACCGCCAGGATGCGCTTGGAAACTCTCCCAGTCCTGTTTTAGGTTATCACTACCATATACCACTACGGCATGATCTGGCACCAATTGCAGCAGGTCTGTGGCCGAGGATTCTGCTGGGCGAAAGAAATACCAATACCCAGCTGCGGCCCCTCCTAACAACAGTGAGATGACGATGATGTAAACAATCCTTTTTTTCATGCTATGTGCCAACCACAATTCCTACCTTAGTGTCTGTTGGTAGGTGATGAGTAACTTACGCAATATTACCTGTGTTGAGCAATCAATCCACCAACCAAAATCGTTTTCTAACAAGAACCAACCCAAACTACACCCATGTCCAATCAAAACGCCGACCAGCGCCCCGTTGATATCCGCTGGAAGGACTATATTCCCACTCCCAAAAGACATCAAATCTATCTTTGGCTAGGAGCAGGAATTGTAGTGGCCATGTGTGGGTACTTAGTTTGGGAATCCTTCCAGTCGCCTTCTACCCTTCCAGACCGGATTTTTGACATCGGTGTGTACCTCCTCATAGGAGTTTTATTGGTTCTCCGCGGATTTCGGGTTCACTTTCTCCGCCATGCCTGGTTTATCGAGATGGACGATCTTATGATCAAGTACCGGATGGTACTGGGATCCCGGTCTCAAAAAGTATTGTGGTCGGACATCGCCAAAATCAAGATTGCTTTTGAGAAGGTTCATTTCCACCTAAAGAACGGCCAAACACGGATGGTCAAACTAGAGAATGTGCCCGATGAGGACAAGATTGAAGAGGCAAAACAGGCCATCATCAATTTTGGCCGTACCCATTCCATACCCGTTACTAAGTAACCTTTGCCTCGTACATTTTATCAGTATCTTGTGCCTTAAGAATTTTTCTACCTAGGCACTATGACCACTGACATCTTTACCCTTACCGCTACCGATGGGCATGCTTTGTATGCCAAGCACTGGCTACCTGACGATGCCCCCAAAGCTATCCTGGTTATCATTCATGGTTTCTACGAGCATCTGGGCCGGTACGAACACGTAGCCCAAGGCTTCATTGACCAAGGATATGGCGCCTACGCCATAGACCAGCGCGGGCATGGGCAGACCAAGGGGAAGAGAGGGCATGGAGTACTGTCGCAAGTGCTCAATGACATTGAGACTTTGCTGATGCATGTACGAGCCGAACATACCACCATTCCCATCATTCTCTACGGGCATAGCTGGGGTGGTTGCAATGTTTCACATTTTCTGTTGCGCAAGACCACCAATGAGCTATCAGGCGCCATTCTTTCCAGCCCCTGGCTTAGGTTGGCTCTTATACCCCCCAAGGGCAAGGAGCGGCTTGGCAATATCATGGCCAAAATCTGGCCTTCGCTCACGGTAGCCAATCAGTTGGCTCCAGGAAGCCTGTCCCGTGATCCTGCAGTGGAAAAAGCCTATTTGGATGACCCGCTAGTACACATCAAGATATCCGCGGGTATCTTCAAAGAAATCACTGATGTGGGCCCCTGGATCATTGATCAT
>JBCBHI010000415.1:0-5011 GCA_038525885.1 Bacteroidota bacterium | reverse complement strand
CTAGCATGCAGCAACCGCACTTTCTGCATGCTAGCATCCGGTATCATCTTACGAAGCATGGATGGGATTCAGAGTCCTATGGAGTGCCCATCAATCAGGCAGATATGGCGGGTACCAATTTAGCCTTCTGCTGGATTGTGCTGAAGGGACTCGCCAAACTAGGCTTTGTAATTAGCCCTGAACAAAAAACAGCTTTCTTACACACTTGGAAAGTTTTGGGCTACTGGATGGGGGTAGGGGAGGAATATCTAACGGACGAACCCCTGAAGGCCTACCAATGGGAAAAATCTATGGTGGCTGCCACCTTTCGTTCGTCTATGGAAGGGCAGGCACTTACCCGCTCCTTGCTGGATTATATGCGTGACCATAGTCCGGTCCCTGGATTTGGCCAGGTGGCTGAGCGCATCATGGGAGCTTTTATGGGAGCAGAAGTGGCAGGATATCTTGGTTTACCTAGCAAGGGATTTCCACAGGTCACACTGCCTTTGTTCTACGCACCTATGCGAGCCCTAAACTCCCGGCGTGATCCTTTACAGGGGTATCATCAGGCATTTCGTTCGCTACAGTTGCAGAAAGACCTGATGATGGAAAAAGGATCACCGCCTAAGGCCCGGCATGCTCCGGCCGAGGGAGTGAAGCCTTACCAAGAGACCAGCTAAGGGGTAATGGCTTGGGAGGTTGAAACAAAAAAAGGCCCTGCCAAAGAGAATTGACAGAGCCTTTTGCTAGCGAATCTAAAACTTACGCATTCACCAGCGAAAGTATGCTTTCAAACACCTGACGGCCATCGGTATTGCCTAAGGCCTCCTCAGATGCCCGCTCCGGGTGCGGCATCATGCCAAATACATTCCCCCGTTCGTTCATAACCCCGGCAATATTGTCTACCGACCCATTAGGGTTTGCGGCTTCGTTTACCTCGCCATTCTCGTCACAGTAGCGGAACATGATCTGGTCATTGTCCTGCAACTTTTTCAAGTTTTCCGGACGGATGAAGTAGTTGCCCTCGCCATGAGCGATGGGGACTTTCAAAACGGAGTCAGTGCTGATCTGCTGAGAAGGCAGTGCCTTCCGGCTCACGGGTTTCAGGTGAATATTTTTGCAAATAAACCGCTGATTGCTGTTGTGTAGCAGAGCGCCAGGGAGCAGCCCCGCTTCGGTCAGCACTTGGAAGCCATTGCAAATGCCCATGACGTAACGGCCCTTGTTGGCATGTGCCACTACCTCGTTCATAATAGGGGAGAAACGGGCAATGGAACCCGACCGGAGGTAATCACCATAAGAGAACCCACCCGGCAACACGATGAAGTCGCAACCTTGCAAATCGTGGTCCTTGTGCCATAGCTGCACTACCTCTACTTGCATTACATTACCCAACACGTGCAGAGTGTCTGCATCGCAATTGGAACCGGGGAAAATGACTACTCCAAATTTCATGCGGCAAAATTAGGCAATTGGCCTTGGAAAGGTGTAATTGCTACGTACTTTTTCCCTACCGGAACCCACAGAAGATATGATTCACTCCATGACCGGATACGGTAAGTCCGTTTTGGACACCGAGGCCGTGAGCATCACCGTTGAGATTAAGACGTTGAATTCAAAGTATTTGGATGCCAACATCCGAGTTCCCCGTAGTTTTTCTGACAAAGAACTGGAGATCCGGAATCTTTTGTCTGAACATTTGCAACGGGGCAAGGTGAGTTTGTCTGTGGAATATAAGCGTCATCAAACGGACTTGGGCTTGGTGGTGAACCAAGACCTGTTTAAAGCCTATTACACCGAGTTTTCTCGCTTGGCCAATGAAGTGGATGCTGCCGGTCAAGATCTCTTCAAGCTAGCCTTGCAAGCCCCCGAGGTAATGAATGGGTCGGATCAAGGAGTGCCGGAAGAAGACTGGGCTGCCCTGCGGGGTGAAATAGTTAAGGCCTTGCAACGGTGTAATGAACACCGGGCATCCGAAGGAGCAGGGCTAGCGGAGAAATTGGCCTCTTACATTGAGGCCATCGGGACCAACCTGAAAGGGGTAGAGGAACAAGATCCCAAGCGGACCGCTCACATAAGAGAACGCCTGCGTACCCACATGAACGAATGGATGAGCGATGACCGGGTAGATGAAAACCGGTTTGAGCAGGAATTGATCTATTACATAGAGAAACTGGACATCGCAGAGGAGAAGGTACGCCTACAGAGCCACTTAGACTATTTCATGGAAATCATGAAACAAGGCAAATCTCCAGGGAAAAAACTGGGATTCATTGCTCAGGAAATAGGCCGGGAAATAAACACGATGGGAGCCAAGGCCAACGACGCGGTGATCCAAAAATTAGTGGTGGGGATGAAGGAAGAACTAGAGAAAATCAAAGAGCAGTCTTTGAACATCCTCTAAGTTTACGGACGCTGTCATGCCAAAAGATCATAACTTTTTTGAGGATGTATACGCAGTGGTGCGGCTCATCCCCAAAGGACGGGTGACGAACTACGGTGCCATAGCCAATTACTTGGGCACCGGTATGAGTGCCCGTATGGTAGGCTGGGCTATGAATGCTGCTCATACTGATGATACCGTGCCAGCACACCGGGTGGTAAACCGCAACGGAATGCTTACGGGCAAACATCACTTTGGTACTCCTACCCGCATGCAGGAGCTACTAGAGGCCGAGGGAGTCACCGTAACCAACGATACGGTTGCCGAATTTAAGACCCTGTTTTGGGATCCTCGCACCCAGCTTGACCTTTAGTAAATTACTTCCAGCTTTTTTTGTCATCCGAGTGTCTGAACTTTCATTAGGGCAAGTTTCGGTTTGTCCAACGAATTTTCTTTGCTAATTCGCGCACTGCATTCAGAAGAAAGTTCGTTATCGATTTTCAAACCCATTCAGAAGAAGTGCTAACTCAATAGCCACAACTAAAAATGAAAAATTTAATACTCACCACCGTTGTCCTGGTAGGGATATTATTTAAAGCTAATGCCCAAGGGGCCAATGCCGGATCGTTAGATGCCGGACGTGCGAATTTGAATGAAAACACAGGCTTTGTTGGTGCCGGATACAATGAGACTGCTGAAGAGCGCAGAAAGCGCTTGCAAGGCGGAGTGATGTATCTGCGTGATGTTGAAGGTGATGTGGTCCTCTTTAAGGATAATTTGGAAGCGAATCTTCCTAAGGCAAAAATGAATGTTTTTGCAAATCAGGTAGAGTCCATTTCAGAAAACGGGGGCACCGTGTACTATACTACCCATATCACTGACCGTTTCTCAATCAAATACCCTGATGAGATATCTGCACGTACCTTTATCCCGGCTCCTGCTGCCAATTTTCGGCAGCCTCGGTTTATGGAAGTACTTGCTGAAGGTAAGGCAAGCTTGCTACGCCACTATGTAGTGCAGGCAAATGCACCTGGTGCCAATGCTGCCTATGGTGTTAGTGCTGATTTGGATGCATATAAATTGAAAGAGGAATATTACATCCAAATTTCTGGAGAGTCACCGGCTATGATTTACCTATCGAAGCGGAGCCTCAAGAAAACATTAGGGTTCAGAGAGCCGGCAGTTTTGGATTTCATTGCCAGCAACCGGATGAACTACAGTAAACCAGAGAACGCCATCAAAGTGTTTGAGTTTTACAACAGTCTCCAGAACTAAATTACGGAGCTTCGAATACATAGAGAAGGCGACCCATAGGCGGTCGCCTTTTTTGTTGAATTGACCATACAACTACCAAGTTTTACCGTAGTGCTCTAACAAGTAAGCCCGACCCTAAATTGAAGTTGGAATTGATTTCTATACCAGCGGCAATTCACCGTTTTGAATAACTATCTGAATGTAAGCTGCCATACCTTGCCAGTCATCAAAATTCGGCATTTGGTGGAGGCAAGGAGGCTTCCATTGATTAAATTTGGTTATGAAACAACGTAAGCTCCTCACCACACTACCCGCAGTTATTTTGTTTATGGTAAGCTTGCCAATTCTGGGGCAAGAAGTAGGTTATGTCACCAACGGAGTTAATCAAACTGGTCCATTGGGTCAAGGATTTACCGAAAGCCCTACCAATAGGCTCCGTCGCTTAGAGAGAAATTACCGGTTGCATTTGGCACAAGACCGCCGCGTGTTGATTTACAAAGGAGATAATCAGCGCTGGTTGGATAGCGCAAACTTTGATATCATGTCCAATGAGGTCATAGAAGTGGATATCACAGGCCAATTTCTATTCTACCCTGCGGATGTAATTGAAGGGTTTGTATACTACGACCAAAGCAAGGTGAAGCATACCTTCCAAGCTGTGAAAGTGAATAGTACAGGGCCTGCTTATTTTTTGGAAGCGGCCATGACTGATGGGCCAGCGCAGTTGTTCGTTCATCATCAAGTGAAAGAATCCAGCATTCAGGGCAACCCCTCTTATGGTACTTCCAACAGCACCAGTCCTTTTCAGAAATATTCAGAATACTATTACCAGCTATCGCCAGAAGATCCTCCCGTAAAATTCATTCCATCCCGGAAAGTAGTGCGGCAAATTTTTGAGGGAAAAAGCCCGGAAGTGATGGCCTATCTGAAGGCAAACCGCTTTTTGAATCTGGGCAGACTAGAAGGAATAAAGCAGGTATTTGAAGTGTACAATACCACACTGCAGTAAGATTTACCCCTGTTCTGTATAGCTAAACCCTCCGTTTGAGAGGGTTTTTTGGTTTAGGGGGAAAACAGAAAAAGTTGCCCCATGAAGGCAACCCTTTCTTCCCTAGCTATGAACACCTAACCTAGTAAACTGTCTTTCACAGATAGCCTAAGCTATTTGTGTCTGGGTGAGTTTCTATTTGTATTAACGTAAAAATATCGTTGATGAATATGTGATGTAACGTACCCGTGCATTTTGCGCTACTTATCTTCGATAGGGAGGTTGTTTGTCTGGATTAACTGCCCCAATCATCCGGTAAACTAACTGCCCTTCCGGCTTAACTAACGTACGAGTTACCCATAAAATTATTGCTTGAAAAAATTGTCCTTTCATTATTTAAGAATAAA
>JBCBHI010000414.1:0-5013 GCA_038525885.1 Bacteroidota bacterium | reverse complement strand
CTGGCGAGGTGGTAGAAAGCCACACTATCACCCCTCCCCTTCTCCCCAACCAGTCTACGGTGGTCAACCTAGGTACCCTGGGCATTACTACCCAGGGGTTAAATGCACAAGAGGTACACATAGCTGCGGTGAATGGATTCCCGGATGGCAATCTTGAAAATAACCGAGCTCAACAATATACCTGGGTAGGTTCGGAGGAGATCAACATCCCGTTTCGAGTACAGGAGCCCAATGAGTTGGCAGACTGGCCTACCTATGCCAGCAGGGCAGCGGGGCAGGACTGGGAACAATTCAGTACCGCTACGGGTACCGCATGGCGCTACAATGCTTATGATGACGCCCAAGTAGGCAACCAAGCGGTATTGGTGAGCCCTATACTAGATACCCGAGGTGTGGATGCTCTAGGCCTGGCTTTTCAAACCAGCTACGCCTCCGTGCCCCATAGAAGTGAAGAGCTTGCCCTTTGGGTATCAGAAGATGGTGGTACTACCTGGAGGGAAAGTAGTTGGACCCAGGCTGGGCCACAGCTTGCCACTACTACAAGCTTTGCCCCATGGGTACCGTTGGTAAGCACGGATTGGCAAGATCATTTTGTTTCCCTATCAGCGTACGCAGGCCTAGAGAAATTGCGACTAGCTTGGGTAGCCACCAATGGCCACGGCCAGCGGCTGTACCTCCGCAATTTGGAGCTGTTCCTGGATGACAACCCGAATCCCTTCCCTGTAGGCACCACCTTGCCCATGGCCGTTTGGCCCGTCCCTTCAGACCAAAACACGGTACAGGTAACGCTAGCCTTGGAAACCGTGGAAGCAGTGTCCTTACAAGTGGTAAGTAGCCGTGGAGACATTCTGTACACGCTAGAAGAGTCACGAGGCCTCAACCAAACTTACAGCATCGATGCCTCGCAATGGCAAGCAGGGGTTTACTTTGTACGAATGCTGGGTGAGCAAACTAGCTACACCACCCGAATGGTGCTACTGCGTTGATCTAGGAATTTTGGGCCACAAACTGATCGATCAGTGCCCTGGCAATAGATGGCTTGGGAGGGATATTGATTTCATTTAGTTCAGCTACCGTGAACCAAGCTGCGTCGTCCAGTTCATCGTCCAATACTATTTCCCCATCGGCGTATTCTGCCGTGAAACCTACCATGAGCTGATCAGGAAAAG
The DNA here is from genome assembly GCA_038525885.1 of Bacteroidota bacterium. Classification (GTDB taxonomy): domain Bacteria; phylum Bacteroidota; class Bacteroidia; order Cytophagales; family Cyclobacteriaceae; genus DMST01. The sequence goes on along the minus strand of JBCBHI010000414.1, from coordinate 3,844 downwards.
GCCAGGGCTGGCTGTTGAAGTAGCGAATATTCTTAACTGCAATCCCGGTCTCTTCATGAACCTCCCGAGCCACACAAGCTTCTAAAGATTCACCTAGTTCCACAAAGCCAGCCAGTACGCTGTACATTTCAAGGTCAGGACGGGAAATTTTCCCGAGCAGAATCTTATTCCCTCTGGTAACCGTCATGATCACCGCAGGCGATATTCGTGGGTATACTCCCAAACCGCAGTTGGGACATTGTCTGGCTAGTTCGGTTTCAGAAACCACTGATGGAGTACCGCACCGCCCACAGAACTGATGAGTTGAATGCCAATAAGCAATATGATGACCCCGGCCCGCAATCCAAAACAGTTCTTGATGGGAGTAAAGCCCACGGATACGATGCCATTCCAGTTCTGCTAATGGCTCCACACCATACGGAAGGTGTCCGGTGAAGCAGGCTCGCCCATCCCAATGTCCAAAATAATGGAGATCATGAAACTCCAGGGATGTATGGAGCAACAGTTCAGGCTGAGGCAACAAAGGCGGAGCCTCCGAAACCAAGGCGATGTGCTGTTGGTGGAACAGAAAGACTAATCCTTCCTCTTGTACTTCTGCAGCAAAGGTCTGTTTGTGCCCGGGGATAAAATTGGATTCAGTGGGATGCATGTCCAAAGATAGAAGGGTGCCTTGGGTAATTACGATGAAAAATAGTAAGAATAACCAACTAAAGGTACACGGCCGACAAGGCCTCATGAAGCAAGATTCTTTCCAGTGATATGCCTAACCCTATCTTCATCCAAGGAGCGATATGTAAACTCTAGGCCACCCAAGTCTTCAGAGTAAATAGTGAAGTGGGTAAACGCATCTGCTCCCTTGGCAGCTTTTGAGCATGGCAAAGTTAGGTTCCTGTACCAGGTAGAGGCTATAGGAAACCCATGCCCTCTGAAATAATAGAATCCTCCCATGTATGGCTCATACAATGAATAGGAATTGCATATACGGAATATGGCCACCAGTACCTCTACTCTCAAAATCCCCTATATGGCGGAACTATTCAAAAACAGTATTCAGCCCTTTTGGGCATGATTAGCTAGAAATAATTGATTCCGAAAAGGTTTTCGCTGCCTGTTTGAGGGATTTACTTCCTGGGAGTCAATTTGCATGTTGAAGATTTTCCAAGACAGGTACTTCAAGAAAAATTTGGGTTTTTTAAATACGTAAAATACCGATCCTTCTCTGGTACCGATATAATTGATCAGCCTAAAATGACGGAAAGCATAAATTTCTAATGCCTAAATGGCTAGTCATTCCAATTTTGACTACAAGAATATTTGCACAATTCGCTGATTCAGCCTTATCTTTGTGATACAAGCAAAGAAGAAGTATTAGAATCTCTACCGTTGGTCCAATAAAAGGACAGATTCAGCGAAAAAATTAGGGAACTAAACTACATCCTTCTAAGTTTGAAATACAAACAATGCAAAAACGCCGTTATGGCATAAAGATATTAGCTGGTTGAGAATTAGTTTATGGGAAAGAGCGAACGTTTTACGTTCGCTTTTTTTATGCCCCAATTTCTGAACAAAGGAGTATCTTAATGCTAAATGTTGAGGGTTTAATTATAAATGGCCTGCCCTTGAAGCCAGCATAGATTGATTCATCCCCAATCCTATTTTTACAGTTCATATAACGGCGGAGGAAAACCCCTCAAAAAAGGCAGCCCAATCGGTCACACCTGTTTTTCGGAACTGTTTCAGGTATTTTAACCGGTCCGGCCTTTCCATGAACTCAGTCATATGAAAACAAGGCCCAAGCCCCAGGTTTTCTAGTGCAAATTTCAATGACATGGTACCTGTACGGCCCAAACCAGCTCCTATTACTTGTATTGGCATACCCTCAACGCGTTTTTTCTATTCCATTTCAAAGAGGGTAAAATCGTCCCGGAGTCACTAATTATCAATGCCAGGATAAATAGTGTAACACCTTGTCTATGAATATTTTACTCACGAAAGACCTTGTCAATATTTCAATCCCAATTAGATAGAAGAGCGGATTCAAAATTGCTTTAACTAAAGTTTTCGTTGTTTTGCACAACCTTTAACTATAACTTTAGGTATAAGAAAATATAAGGCCATGAGCCTTTTCTTTTTATTCAGATCAACTAATTAATTAGTTGTGTAACTAAACAGCATGACCATGGAAGTAAAAAAGAATCCGAAAGCAGATTTACAACGCTGGTCTCAGACATTCATGAATCTGGGACTATCTCTCAGCATCGGCGTGGTAATCTTAGCTTTCAACTACTCAACCGGGGAGACTGAGGTACAAGACTTGGGCCTTCCTGATTTTATGGATGAGATCATTGAGATTCCCATTACGGAGCAAAAGCCACCTGATCCTCCCAAACCCAAGGTGCTAGACCCTATAATAGTGGAGGTAGAGCCTGAAGATGCTCCTGAAATTGAGTTGGACGTGGTCTTTAGCTCCAACGATAATTTCGATTTGGACCTGGAAGATTTGGTGTCGGAACTACCACCAGAAGAAGCGGTGGATGAGCCCTTTGAAATAGTAGAACACCAGGCAGAATACCCGGGTGGAGTCAATTCACTGCTCAAATATTTGGCGGAGAACATCAAGTATCCTTCGCAAGCCCGCCGCATGAATATTCAAGGCCGAGTGTTTGTGAAATTCATCGTAGAAAAAGACGGTAGCATTTCTCAGGTACAGGTAGAACGCGGCATAGGGGCTGGTTGTGACGAAGCGGCGGTAGAGGCTATCAAAAACATGCCTCACTGGAGTCCTGGACGTCAACGAGGGGTTGCGGTGCGCCAATGGATGCACATACCCGTGAATTTCAATCTACAATAACCACAGACTCATTGTCTGCAAGTCTCTCCACTCACAACAAAAATTTAAGGATCATGGCATTAGTACAAGCTATACCTCAAAATGGCTATTCCCAGAGCCTTTCTCAGAAAACCACCTTTTTCTCCTGCAACCATAGGGATTCATTCAGTATCCCATTGGACTCTTTACGTTGGGTAAGGGCCCAGGAAAACTACGTTCAGTTTTGTTGGGTGCAGGAAGGGCTTCTGCGTACCACTTTGCTAAGGAACACGCTTTCTGTGATTTGCAAGCAACTACCCGAATCATTCATTCAAACTCACCGATCCTTCTGGATCAACTTTGACCATTTGGTAAGCCTGGAAAGGAGAATAGTAAGTAAGGGGATGGATGCCCAAATGGACCGGGTGCCTTATACGGTACCGGTCTCTAAATCCTATACACGAACCCTGAAAGCAAGAGTAAAAGAGCAAAAGCCACAGCTATTGTAATGTAATCACGCAACAACAAACTCGCCTCTCCCATATCAATCTCAACCATTTTTGATTCAGCTAATGGCCCATCCCACCCTACTGCCAGGGTGGGATTTTTCTTGACAGATGTCCCTGTTTGGTGCAACAGCTATGTTTCAGCTTGAAACATTATTCGCCTCCTAGTCTAGTATAACCTAATCAAAAATAGTATAAGGAAAATTAATAAAGCCTGATTCTGATCAGTAGAGGTCATTTTTAAGGTAAAGAGTCCATCCCAACTTAGTCAGCGGGACACAATATTTCCCGAAAGGGGTTTTTATATCAAACACTTTCCGGTATCTGATATGAAACGATTACTCCCTCTCTTATTCGCTAGCAGTTTGGTTTACTCTGTATCTGCACAAGACCCGTTTTCTGTAGATGCGCTCCAAGCGGATATAGACCTTGTACTTGACGCCTACCAAACGCTGCACCCTGGCCTATACCGGTATCTTGACAGCACCGCATTGGCTGAGGCAGAGACTGCCCTTCGTGAACGTCTGGA
>JBCBHI010000413.1:0-5018 GCA_038525885.1 Bacteroidota bacterium | reverse complement strand
CCCCCAGCACATTTCGGTGCTCTACGGCTACTCCTTTGGGTTTTCCGGTAGAGCCCGAGGTGTAGATGACGTATGCCAAATCGGTCTCAGCGGGGCGGACGGTGGTGTCGCTGTGGGTGCTCACTTGGCTGATCCTGATCAGCTCCCGCACGCCCTCGCACAAACCTGCATTGCTTTCCGTGTCTACGATGACTGCTACCGCCCGTGAGTTTTCCAGCATATACCGTACCCGATCCTGCGGATAAGCGGGGTCTAGCGGTACGTAGGCACATCCGGCCTGCATTACCCCGAGTAGCGTGGCTACCAGCTCCCAAGTGCGGTGCATGCACACCCCCACTAGTGCCCCAGGAGCTACCCCCAGGTGCTGTAGTTCTCCGGCCACCTGATTTGCCCGTTGCAGAAGGCCCTGATAGTCCACGTGAACTTCGCCATCGATGATAGCCGTCCGTTTAGGATGTGCCAGCCCTTGCTGCGCTATCCATCCGCAAATTGTTGTCTCCACTTGGTTAGTCGTTAATAGTGAGTTTGTTGTAATGTCAGGCGTAACCCTTAGACATGCCCTAGGTAGGTGTGGCTAGGGTCTAAGGGAAACCTCTATCAAAAGGCGAAGGTAGTGGGCAGGTGGGGAATTCCAGACAGAGATGTCTGGCTGCGAAATACCTGGCTACTTGGCGCTGTTCAGTAAAATCACAGAAATTGGAAAGGTCGCCCAGAAGTCATTTGCTGCGTTTTTGAAGCCTGCACGGCCTTTTCTGAGGCAAATAGAAATACCGCTGGGACTTGATATCAGACAGCTACTTACTCATTGCTATATACCAGAAAGTATACTCATTGTAGACCTGAGTGTCTACATAGAGCGGTGTAACAAATGATCTACCAGCGACTTGGAGGCTGCTTGTGCGGTTGAAAATTGATCGGATGGCCTCCGGTTCTACCCCAGCGACCGTACCATACGATACTCAACAAAGGGATGATTCTCCCAATACACCATTTCTTCCCCCACCATTTGAAACCCCAGTTTCTTATAAAATGCGGCCGCCATTTTGTTGCTAGTCAGCTCCACGCGTCGGTGGCCCTCCGTTTTGATCTGGGAGAGCACGTGGTCTAGCAATACTCGGCCCCAACCTTGCCCGCTGTACGTAGGCCGCAGATAGAAGCCTTTGATTTCGGGCGCATCGAATTGGATTACCCCGGCTAGTGCACCTGCGACTTCCAGCACCCGGGTCCCTCCCTTGCTAATCTGGGTCTCCATTTTTGCAGGCGAATAACCTCTGTGCCAAATGGCTATTTCCTCATCCGTATAACTGCTAGTATGGAAGTGGTTTACACTCTCAATGATCAAACGGCTGAGTTCGGCCGCCTCTTGAAGCTTCGGTTTTCGAATAAGGTAAGGGGAGGGGAGTGGTTTTTCCATCCGGTCAAAGATCCACATTTCTGTTTTACCGCCCAGGTATGCGATTACTTTGTTTTGGCCCTTAGTCATTGAGTCGTTCTATCGGTCTCTTATTGCCCACTGAAGGCCACCACTAAACGCGACCGTTTTTTGGGGCTAGATCCTGTCCTCGCTCCGCGACTAGCTTTCTTACTTAAAATGGGGAAGGCACCACCCAGGATGGTCATCCTGAGTGGGAGCGAAGGACCTCGGTATTGCCTGCTAACCCAACAGCCCATGGAGGAATTCAACTCGCTATGGGGCTAGCAAGGGGTCGGACCGCGCCGCGTAGGCCGCTATCTTCACAACGCAGAAACCGGCCCGACCCCTGTCGCGTAACCAGCTCATTGTCAGTGGTTTGTCGATTTATTCCACCGATAGCCTCACACGGTAAAGCCCCCCGAAAAGGCAATAAAAAACGCCCTCCTGAGAGGGCGCTTGTGTTGTTGTTGCAATAGAAGCTTACTGAATAGCGGCTGAGTTCCCGGCCTTGGCTAGAGGCGGGAAGTGTTTAGTTGTTGGTGCGGTAAATGTGAGTATCACCGATAGACATCAGACGGCTGGCGTTGTGCAGGGCGTTGGCCAATTCAGGGTCTTGGGTGCTACCTGCAAAGTCTACTGTACCTTCGGCAATTAATTCGTCCTGAGCATTGTATACTTTCACCGTTTGGCTTGCTTCCTCCATACCAAAGAAGTGCTGGATTTCAGCTTCCTCAGTACCCATCATCTCGGCTACCTCCATTAGAGAGCGTTGCGCGGTGGCGTGGGCTACTGCTTCTTTTCCATGGTTGGTTTTTTGAGTGGAAGCAGCGAAAGAAGTGGTGGCGAATCCTACCAATGCGAAGAGTATCAATGCCTTTTTCATGTGTCCTAGCTTTTGTGTTTTTGACCGTTGCATCCTTTAATACTATTGCCGTGCCAAAAATCACAAGTCGCTGATAGTTAGATGGTTGTGGTTGGAAGGGTTATAATCGGACAGGAAAATGTGTACGATTGTGTACAGTATAGAACACTAAAACCGAACAGTTTGAGAGTGATTGGGCGGCTATTTGGAGGTGGCGAATGGGTTATCTCCCTAGCTGGGTTCGAAAGTTCCTTTCGAGAGCTAATTTTTGGCAGCCAACCACAAAATGCGAAATGTGGCCCCAGCGAGATGACAATCTCCTTTCACCACTCCAGCCATCCTGACGAAGGCCTGCGCGGCGCGGAAGGGCCTAGTTCGGGAGACTCTAATATGTTGCTAACCTCTCATATTCAGGATCTTATAAAAGATTTCATTGGTATTCAAGAGAGGATTTACGGTTAGCCACTTGATAGAATGCATCAATATTTTTTCCGAGCTACGCAGGCTTTGGCATTAGCACCGTGGAGTGAATCTCGGTGGGGAAGTGGCTCACATTTAGTGAGTTCGTGGTAGTGACCGAGGTCCTTCGCTATCACTCAGGATGACCTTTGGGCTAGTGGTTAGTTGCCAGGTCAAGCGAGCTATGGCTTGTTCCTTTTTGCTCGATTGTTTCACTTCAAGGTGGCTCTTCTTCGGTAGGTTGTAGGAGTCGTCGGGGCGCGTAGCCTGCGCTCAAAAACCAAAAACGACGCTTAGAACGCTGTATAGGGCTAGCACGGGTCTGACCGGTCTTTCACCATCCAGATCCCGGTCAGACCCGTTTTCTCTATACAATTGAATTTCAGACAGCAAATAGACATTAGCGCCCTGGAGTGAATCTCGGAGGGAAAGTGGCTCACATTTAGTGAGTTCGTGGTAGTGACCGAGGTCCTTCGCTGTCGCTCAGGATGACCTTTTGGGGCTAGTGGTCAGTTCCCCTCACGATTATGTTGTTGTGAATCTTCATGTAAAATTTATTTTACATAAAGTAAAACTATATTGACTTAAGGTCCGTATTGTTTTACATAGAGTAAGAAATAACTGACAATCATCTTATCATGTCGTACCATGAAAAACGTGCAGTGATGAACATCTTCGCTGCCATTGCCATTTTTGGAGGGTATGCCCTCTACGTATGGGGCCGGATACCAGAAGGGGAGCTGCCCATAGAAGAGCAGCTGCAGTTTTGGGCCAAGATGATGTTGCTGCTGATTCCTTTTAGTATCGGGGGCCGATTGGTGGCTCATATCCTGTGGGCCATTGGCTACCGGATAGTAGCTGGTGAAAATATTCCTTCGCGAGAGGACGAGCGTGACAAAATGATTGAACTAAAGGCCATGGCCCGTTCCCAGTGGATTTTCATCCTCAGCTTTTTCCTTGGCCTGGGTTTTATAGCCATGCTCAAGCCTATTTCTCTGCTGTTTGTGACCTTGGCCATTGGTGGGTTGCTTTCGGATGTTTTCTCTGAGGCCGTGCGTTTGTACTTCTACCGCCGTGGATTTTAGGTTATGGCGAAGAAGAAGTTTCCTATCAGCAACACCATCCGTACCCTGCGCTTTATGCAGAGTGAGATGACGCAGCAGGCACTGGCAGACGCGGTGGGGGTAACCCGCCAGACGATAGTAGCCATAGAGAAAGCCAAGTATTCACCCTCGTTGGAGTTGGCGTTCAAAATCGCCAAGGTTTTTGAAAAACCGCTGGAAGAGGTTTTCACCTACGAGCCCGAGGAAGAGGAATCACCGAAGTAGCAACTGGACTCCAGTGTATGCCGAAGTCACTAGAAGAATCCCGACTCTTCCCTACCATCTGTTGACAGGTGGGTTTCCAATTCCCATTTTTTACCGCCACAAAACTCAAAATACTATGAAAGCCATTCAATACCGCAGATATGGAGCCCCGGAGGTGCTCCACATTGTAGACGTAGCCCAACCCGTTCCTAAGTCTAATGAGGTACTTGTACGGGTGCACGAAGCTATTCTCACGCCCACCGATATATCGGGACGGTCGGGCAAACCTTTCATCGTCCGGTTTTTCAATGGCTTGGCCCGGCCGAAGGGTATACCGGGTACTGACTTTGCTGGAGTGGTGGAGGCGGTAGGCGAGAAGGTAACGCGATTCCAGCCTGGTGACCGAGTAGTAGGGGCCAAAATGCCCAATACGGGCGCTCATGCGGAATATGTTACCCTTGCGGAGAAAGGAGTGCTGACCAAACTGCCCCAAGGGGTGGAATTCTCTCACCTGGCAGGTATGTGTGATGCCGCCATGACGGCCCTCACTTTTCTGCGCGATGATGCCGTGCTCAAACCCGGGCAACGGGTATTGATCATAGGGGCGGCCGGGGGTATAGGCACATTTGCGGTGCAAATGACCAAGCATATGGGTGCCCACGTAACGGGGGTATGTAGCACCCCGTATGTGGACCAGGTACGGACCTTGGGTGCGGATGCTGTGATAGACCGGACCAAAACAGACTTTACCCAGATAGGCGAAACCTACGATGTTATTTTTGATGCGGTGGGTAAGTCTTCTTTTACCAAATGCCGCAAGGCGCTTTCCGCTAAGGGGAAGTATTTGACTACGGTACTGGGAAACAACATTTTGGGTAGCATGCTATGGACGAAAATGACGGGGGGTAAGCGCCTTGCGGCATTTGGTAAAAGAAGACTTACCCACCGCATCAAAAATAACATCGTAGGTTTCGCC
>JBCBHI010000412.1:0-5022 GCA_038525885.1 Bacteroidota bacterium | reverse complement strand
GGGAACGGTGGTAAATGATACGGTGTGGAACGCCACCTTGGATACGGTGCTGGCCTTTTACCGATATGATACCCTGTACCGTGCTGAGTATGTGCCCACCTTTGAAGAAAGGGGAGATGCCTTTGCCTACATGAGTCATGATACGCTGTGGCAAATGGGTAGCTCAGCCTTTTCGCTGAGAGTAGACGACCATTTTGAAAACGCCCAGGGAGCCTGGGTGGCTTTCTACGATGATCCGTATTTGCGGTCAGCCTCCTACGGGCCTGATGGCCACCCCGAGGAGGGAGATATTTACGGGATCATGGAAAATGATACCGCTTGGGGGTATGATCCACGCACCGTGTATGCCATAGAGCAGACGGATACAATGGCCATTCGTTTGCTGGATACACTTTATAGCTACCCTAATCTGAATACCATCCTGTACTTTAAGCTGGCAGATCAGCTGCATATAGCGGATTACATCACCGTGAATGGCTATGACTTTGGGACCCCACAGTACCTACTGTGGAAAAATACCCTGCTCAACCTAGCCGCCGACTCTGTAAAGGGTATTGGGAGAGGAGATACGCTGTATACACATAGGGTATCCTTTATGGGGCTAAAAGGTACTGATGATACCGTACGTATGGAGGGCAATCAGGCCTTTGCCCTAAATAGTGCAGGCAGGATTTTCCACCTACAGTACGATGATGTGATATCCGAAGTACCAGAGCTGGTGCGTACCGACAACAAGGATATGTACAAAGCCCGGTTCTTCCTGAATGTAGGCGGAGGGGTTTCGGTAACTTCTGACACCTTGTATGCGGGAGAATACGCCAACCTGATGGTAGCCTATGACGGGAGCACCCTTACCCTGTATGTAGATGGTAAGGAAGCGGCTTCCACTGCTGCCTCTGGCAGCCTGGCAACTACCGATGCGCTGGAGTTAGGTCGGGGAAATAGCAGCTACTTCCATGGCTACGTGGATGAAGTATTGGTGTGGCAAGAGGCAGCAGATTCTGCAGCGGCTTACCGAAACCACGGCCGGTACCTGATTGGTAACGAAGAGAACTTGGTGGGGTACTGGCGGATAGATGAGAATGTAGGAGACTTTGTGTATGACGCCTCGCGCGACGACGCCATTGAAGATGAAGTGCTCAAATACAACCGCCGTCATGGTGCCTTGGTGGGTGGCCCAGTGTGGGAAGATGTAGTACCCGATCCTGATCTTCTGGGTTTTGCAGGGTTTACTGATGCAGCAGGTAACTACACTATACCCGCCATCCGGTACAAAGGATCCGGGGAGAACTTCAAAGTGGTTCCCGTCTACCTCACGCACGAGTTTGATCCATCGGACCGTATCCTATTCTTGGGTGAGGGGTCTGCGGTCCACAATGGCGTCAACTTTATTGATATTTCCTCCTTTAAAGTAACCGGGTTTGTGAAAGTAGACCCTGCTGCCTTCGGTTGGGACCGGGATGACCCCGCCGCACCTAGTTGCTATATAAAAGGAGCCTATTTAAATCTGGACGGGAATCTGGTAGTGAAAAACAACCTGCCAGTCGTGACAGATGCCTCTGGTAAGTTTGAGATGGAGGTGCCCATAGGTGATCACCAAATTTCGGTTACCCTGGCCGGTCACTCCTTCTCACTGGGCAAATGGCCAGTGAATACCGAATACCATGATTTCCAAGAGCCGATATCCGGGATTACCTTTTATGATGATACCCAACGCCACTGGGTAGGAAAAGTAGTGGGAGGGAACACCGAGGGCGATATCTTCCCTGGCTTTAATAACACCACCAATAACATTGGGGTGGCCGATATCCGGGTGACCTCCCTGGGCAATGAGTGTTTTGTAAAGGAATTTAGTACCGATGTGAATTCGGGCGAATTCTACGTTTCGCTGCCTCCTTTGCAGTACCGGGTAGACCAAATGGATATCTCTACCCAAGGACCCACTTTCAACAGTGAGCTGCGTCTGCTGTCTGATGAAATGATTAATCTGGCCTCGCCAATTATGTCAGTAGAGGGTGAGTTGGCCAAGGATACTACCTACCATGTAGACAACGGTGATAAAAGCGTACAGAATATCAAGGCGATTGACTCCATTCGGTACCACCTGCGCAAAGATTATGTATATGAGGCCTTGCCAGAATTCATCATTACCTCTCGGGATAGCACCACCCACTTTGGTGACGAAGAGCTTGCTTATGCAGACCCTCTGGATGATACCAATGGTTTCACCCTGGACCTTACTACCAATCCCTTTGGCTATCCTGTGTTTACCGGGGGTGCACCCTATGCCTTGCGCATTTGGGTCATGGAACGGTACTATAACTTTGATGCCGATGCTGCAAACCCGGTGATTTATGAAGTACCGGTACCGGATGCCTCCATTGAGATTCAAAACGAGGTAGGCGGCCTGGCTGAACAGCACACCCTGGAAAATGGCTACTTGGTGCACCAGTTTTACGCAGCAGAACCCCAAACCCAGGAGGGTGGCGATTTCCCGCTGACCCGTACCATAGAGATTACCGGACCGCGAGGGGTGAAATGGTTGCCCAATGTAGGGGCTACCGAGTGGGAGCAGACCTTCCGCGCCTACGTATTGGGCAGCAGCTCACAAGGAGACAATGATTTTGTGACCGTGTTTGACGAGGCCGATACGGCCACGGAAGGTGGGGTAAAAATGGTAGACTTCATCCTCCGAGACCCTCCCGGAAGCCAGAGCTATGCCTACTGGAAAGAGAACACTACCCTCAAGACGTATGTAGATACCAAATTCTCCGTAGGGTATTTCGGGCAGATACAAACCAGCGCAGGTTCTTCTTTCACCCTGTACAACTTCCTGTCGGGCAACAAGCTGTTTGAAAACAAGGCGGTATTTATCAACTCAGTAAATGGAAAAGTGGCCGGGGGTGGACGCTTTGTACGTGAGACCACTTACACTACCCGCCAGACTATTACCACCAATTCCAATCCCTACAAACCGGGGGCGCCAAGTGACCTCTTTGTGGGTACGGCCCGCAACGTACTCGTAGGTTATGCGGATGCGGTGAAGCTAATACCGATCTCTAAATGTGACGAGGATGGGGTGTATTGTACCGGCCCGGTAATCTCCAATGCAAGTGGTGATTTCCGTCTGGGCAAGTATGAGGAGTTTGTTATCTCTCCTGAGCAAAACTTTGCCACCACGTTTGTATACACCCAAGACCACATAGAGCGGGAGCTGGTGACCTTGGCTGATAAGCGGAACCGCCTGTTTGCTACTCCGTACTACGAGTCGTATCTGGATGCCGACCATCCGGCCTATGGTTACAACAACAGCGATCCTTTATTGGCAGATCACGGATTGTCCGTGGTTTCCAACCTGGGTACCGATACCGATGACGGGGCTAGTTACCTCTATCACCGGGATAGTGATCCGCGAAGCCACCCCATTGATTTGGTACGCTACTACAACAACCAAATCAAGATTTGGAGGCAAATATTGGCAGCCAACGAGAAGGAAAAGTTGGAAGCAATTGACAAAGCTAACAACGGAGATTCCGAGCGAGAAAATTGGTCTTTTGGGTCAGGAGTCAAGATTGAGAGTGCTTCTGGAGTGGTAGACCGAGATTTGGATGCCTTCACCTGGGAATTTGAGCTTACCCTGCGTAGGGGTACGCTGGTAGATACAGATGCCACCGGGGTAAAGGTGAAGCTGGAAAGTTACCACGGCTTGCAATTCAAGGAGTCAGGAAGTTCGGTGACCGATTTTGCTGAAACCACCGACATAGGGTATGTGCTGTACGATAAGGACATCAATGATCAGATCAGTGTGGATGTCATCGAGAGCCATAAGAACAATGGCCCCATCTTTGTCACCAAAGGTGGTCGGACCTCCTGCCCTTGGGAGCCCCAGCGTTTGGTACAGCACTACGAACCTGCCATTGGCACCCAACTGTCGGCCGGTACCGTGGCCCGCGATCAGCCCACCATCGATATCTTCCCTCGTTCGTTGCACAACGTGCCTGCGGATGAGAAAGCTACCTTCCGGGTTATCCTGGGTAACGAAAACTACACCGATAGTGTACGCTTCTATTCGCTGTATTTGGACAGTAGAACCAACCCTGACGGTGCCGAGATTCGGATTGACGAACAACGGATCGTAGGACTGAACTCCTTCCGTATCCCCATGAACGCCGGAGAGCTGCAAGAGAAAACCTTGAACTTGCAGATTACTGCCACCGAGTTTGAGTACGAAGACCTCAAAATCTACTTTCACTCGCCTTGCCAGTTCAACTTGGGAACTACGTTTGAGAAGAGTATCACTGACTCGGCCTACCTTTCGGCCTACTTCATTCCGGAATGTACCGATGTACTTTTCCGTACCCCTACCGACAAGTGGACCCTCAATTATGAATTCAACGATTCGCTAGACGTTGCCATTGGGGGATACAACTACAACTACTACCAGTTTGACAATGTGAAATTCCAGATCAAGGAATCCTCAGAGTCAGACGATCGCTGGTTGACCTGGAACACGTTCTGGCATACGGACTCAGAGGAGCGACCTGACCCCAAAACGATACGGCATGATTCGATACCCGATGATCAGTTTAGCATCGACTATACCTGGGACGTAGCCCAACTAACCGATGGGTCTTATGACCTGAGAGCCACCACCACCTGCGGCCCCGAGGATGTAGTTACTACCTCCCCAGTGTACTCCGGAATCATAGATCGGGTGAACCCTCATCCGTTCGGCCGTCCACAACCTCGCGATGGTATCTTGGGCCCGGGGGATGAGATTCAAATTACTTTCAACGAGCGGATAGATGCCGGAAAGTTGACTTGGGACAACTTCGACATTCGTGGGGTGCTGAATGGCGGTGAGTTGCGCCACGGAGCCAGTGTTTACTTTGATGGTTCCAACAAGGATTATCTGCGCGTAAATGGACTGCTGATGCGGAGCCAGTCCTTCACCCTGGAATTCTGGGCCAAACGCTTGAGCAGCGGTGAAGAAGTAATACTAGGGCAGGGGCGTCCGGGCAC
>JBCBHI010000411.1:0-4927 GCA_038525885.1 Bacteroidota bacterium | reverse complement strand
CCAAAATGCGAAAAATAGATTGCATTTTGGGATTTTCGGTATGGTAACATCGGACGTCGATGAGTACGCAGAATTGCCGGGTAAACGAAAATCGAAAAATTGCAATGAGTTTGATTATCCTGGTTAAGGATGTAACTATTCTGATATATTGGGGTTATTTCTACTTAGGCAAACTTTTGGGGTGAGGGTTTTTGTCTACGCTGATATCCGTAGCGTGTCTACTGAATTTACCGTAGTAATGGGATGGGGGTAACGGGTCCGACCGCTATCTACAGTGTGAAGAAAGCGGTCGGACCCGTGAAAGTCGTGCTGCTCAACTTGTGCAAGGGATGGAGCCGGTACCCCGCAGCCTGGAGCGCAGCGGAAGGCGAGGAGTAAAGGTGAGAGCCCGACCCGCAGGGATGCACCCAAAAATCCTTCACCGGAACTAAGGCCGCCAACAATCCGTAGCACACAATCCATATAGAGGTTTAACTAGCCTTAGCGTTGGGCTTGCCCACACTGACCAAGACCAAACTAGTCAAATAAAGCAAAGCTAACCTGGAAGTTATTTCCAGGTTCCCCAAAGCAATAAGGAACTTTGTTCCGTCTTGGCCCCTTTCCAACTGGCTATCCGTGGATCTAAGTTCACGTGGTGTAGGGATGACCAGAATGTAACTTTCTAGTCAGTAGTAGGAGTCCTACACGTCTCCGTTGCCTTTTCTAAAGGCAGATGGGGTAAGGCCAGTCTTGTTTTTAAATGCCGTGTTGAACACAGATTTGGAATTGAAGCCTGCGGCCAGCATGATCTGGCCAATGGACCAGTCTTGGTAGGTAGCATCCTGTAGCATCCGTTGGCTCTCCTCGATTCGGAATTCGATCAGATACTGGTTGAAATTTTTATTCAACCCGCGGTTGAGGTAAAGGGTGAGATCCTGCGGAGAAACCCCCAAATGCTCCGCTAAGGAGGTAGCCGAAAGGTCGGGATCGGTGAAAATCCGGTCTTGTTGAAAGGCTTCCGCCAGTTTTTGCGCAATACTCTTGCGGAGGCTATCGGGCAAAAGCTCCAGGGTTTGCTCGCGTTTCAGAATCTTGGGACTGGCAATGATTTGGAGCAAGAAGTAGGCAAGACCTACCGTGAGTAGTAGCTCTGCCAGCACAAACATGACCCAGGAGGCGTCTTCACTGATAAGGCCCCAGCTTTCGTGCAAAAGCACCTCTGCTAGCCATACTACCGTCCAGACCAACAGAAAAAACGTCAGTGTTTTTAGCGGACGTGAAGGCACTACCATCAAGACGTAAACCAGAGAGGCAATCCAGAGTACCTTGACCAGAATGAATACCCCGAGTAGGCTGCCTTGAAATTGAGTAACCAACAATAGATTGATGGGTATCATGAGTATTGCTGGCATAAAATAGAAGAAAACCCTAATACCGCTATGGGCTTTTCCTGCTGAGGCCCTGGCAAAAAGGATGAAACTGGCCACCATACCCAACTCTATGGCTCCCATAGCGGCCCGGTATAGGCTGAGCACTTCACGGGTGAGCAGCGTGGAGATCCAGGAAGTATAGTTGAGTATACCGTACAGATCGGTAGCCAACTTGATGGCAAAAAAAACACTGAGCCAGAATATGGACGAGGAGGACTGATCGTATTTCAAACGCAGGTACACGAGAAATAATACAGACAGGAATAGCTGCATTATTTCAGTAAAGCTTTTGAGCCAATAGTAATCGATCATCAGCGCAAAGAAATTCGTTCTGATTATATTTTCAGAACGAATTTCTGCCCATTCTCATAGATAATTGACCAAACTAACGTGTAAGGCATGAATTTCGGATCTCATCTTTGGAGGCTAGGGCAGCGGCATAAAATCACGGCCGTATTACTGATACTACTAGTGGTAGGGCTGCTGGTCATTGGGATTTTGGAAGGGAAAGTGACCAAGCTCTTGGTCTATTTGGGGGTCATGGCCCTGTCCTTTCTGGTATCGGAGTTTATTTACTTCACGGGCAAGCCCGCCTATACATCCTGGAAAATAAAAGCCCCCCAAACCGAATTCTTCGTAGTCCTTATCACCGCTATGGTGGGGTCGGGTCTCTTGATATATTGGTTCGTCCTGGCCGATCAGGAAACTGTTACCCAGACTGGGAAGACAGTTATGATGATCCTGCGCCTACTCTTCCTGTTCCCAATTGTATTGCTGGTCTATTTCCTAGCCGTTCAAAAGTACCGCCTTGGGGAGCTGGGTCTATGGGGATTTAACTATTGGTACGTTGCCTTGCTCATCATTATTATCCTGGGGGGTGCTACTTTTCTTGCCTTCCCTGAGGGCTTGCAGTTTGAGCAGGAGTTTCAGAATAGGGGTATTCAGAAGATGCTGTTGCTTGGTTTCCTTACGGCTGCGATTCCTGAAGAGATAGCCCGTACCCTCCTGCAGACTCGGTTAGGCCGATTAATCCATCATAAGTCCTTGGCCTGGTTCCTGGTTGCCATTTTTTGGGCCTGCCAACACATACCTTTGTTCAGCTTCAACGCGGGAGGCGACTTCTACGGGGCTACCATCTCCGCCTTGGGCATTGTCCCCATCGGTTTACTTTGGGGCTATCTCAATGAACGGTACAGGTCCATCATTCCCTCGGTTTTCATTCATGGCACCAACTTGTGGGGTCTCCAGAATATATTTTAGGCTATAGGCCCCGGCTACGGGCAACATGGGTGGAAAGAGGAGAAGGGATCCCAGATTTTCCTTAGGTTTGGTCTGTTCAGAATAAACCTTTTTCCCCTCCATGCGCTGGTATTTCCTACTCCTTATCTCCGTTCCTCTACTCACCCATTGTGCGAGCCCCACCGCAGAGCCCCTATTCGCCGATGACTTCGAGGCTCACGCTGTGAATGGGCTACCCGCTTCCCCCTGGGTGCAAAGTGGAGCAGGACAGGTAAGGGTGGACACTACGCGGAGCCATAGCGGCACCCAGTCGGTGTACTTTGCCTCAGGCGAAACCTACACTAACCGGGCATTTCTTGGCCTGCATGATGCTCCGCTGTTTCCCTTGACCAATAACGCCTACTACGCTTCCATTTACCTCTGGGTAGAGGAAGCCTCCCCGGATGGTATCCACTGGACGATGGTGCAAAGCTCCGGGCCAGTGCCTGGCGAAAGCTATGCTAGTGAAATACGGTACGGTGGGCAACACCACAAGCAGCTGATGGCTAACTACGAAACCCAAGGAGTCTCCACGGATTGTTGGCACCACGCACAGGTTCCCTTGCCTGAGCGGCAATGGGTAAAACTGGGTTGGTACTTCGATGGTAGGGCCAACCTGATGAAGTTCTGGCTCAACGATAAACTTGTAGATGAACTCACGGTGCAAAACCGCGGGCAAGGCTGTGTGGCCAATGACCTGGAAGGGGAATGGAAGTTTCCGGTTTTTGAGAATGTGGTCATTGGGTGGGTAGACTATCAAACGGGCGGTGGTTCCCGGCAGCTGTGGATCGATGACTTTGAGATGTATGCCGAGGTGTCGCAAGCCTTGCGGCAACTGAGTTCTTTCCTTAGGCCCTGCCCGTGAGTAGTCTGTTGAGTTCGTCCCGTTTATCCCGGGCTAGCTTGGCCTGTAGTCCTCCTTTCAAGTGGACCAAATAGTGCCGGGGTTCGTATTGCTCTATCGATTCCACCTCTGCTAGTTTGACAAGGTAAGACCGATGGGTTCTGAAGAACATAGCCGGGTCCAGCACCTGCTCCAGGTAGTCCATACTGAGCCGGAGCAGGTACTTGTTTCCGCCCCGGTGTACCTCAACATATTGGTCAGCGGAAGCGATGAGGCTCACCTCTTCCGTAGGGATGTACAGAGTCTTAAGGCCCGACCGGTAAGTAAACCGCTGCAAGTACCCCGGCTGATGGGTAAGAGTGGAGGCCACTTGCTGGGTGGTCTCTTTGTAGGCAAGCCCTTCGGCCAACTGCAAGGCCGCCGTAATTCGCTCCATCGTTTGGTCGAACCGGCCATTAGAAACGGGTTTCAGCAGGTAGTCCAGGGCATGCAACTCAAAGGCCTTGATGGCGAATTGATCATAGGCTGTTATGAATACAAAGAGGGGAGAGGCATCGGTGTTTTCCACCACTTCTATGCCATTCATCTCCGGCATTTGGATGTCCAGCAGCACAATGTCCGGTTGGTGTTCCTTTATCAGGTCCAGTGCTTCGGCTCCATTGCTGGCCTCGGCCACCCACTCCAAGTCAGGATGCCGCCTCAGGTGTACCTTCAGTAGTTCACGGGCGTCCTCTTCGTCATCTACTATCAGTACGGTGTGTTTCATATCGGTAAGTGAATTTCAGCCATTACGCCGTTTTGCTGCGACTTCATGGCAAATGAAGCCCCTTGGGCATAGGTTGCCAGCAGCCGCTTTTTAATGTTGCTTACACCCACGCCCTCCCCAGTATGGGAAGCCAAAGGAGGCCCCTCATTGTACACCTGAATCACAATTTCCTGCTGCGCCTTCTGTATCGCCAACGTTATTTTATTGGCCTCCTGCTTTTTCGAGATGCCGTGCTTAATGCTGTTTTCTACTATAGGCTGTAGGATAAAGTTGGGTACCATGGTATCCATCAACTCTTGCGCTACCTGGTATTCCACTTTCAGATCTTTGAAGCGGTGATTCTCAATATTCAGATAGGTCTTTACGTGGTGTAGCTCCTTAGCCAGAGGTACCAACTGCTGGTCAGCTTCCGCCAATGAAATACGCAACAGCTCGCTCAAATCGGTAGTCATATCCACGGCCGTATCTAACCGCTCACGATGGATGGAGCTCACAATACTGTTCAGGGCATTGAATAGAAAATGCGGTTGTAGCTGCATTTTGAGCATACGCAGTTGGCTTTCCAGCAGATCATTTTGCAGCCTCGCCGTTTGCAGTTCCTTTTCCTTGGCTTCTATATAAAATAGATCG
>JBCBHI010000410.1:0-5056 GCA_038525885.1 Bacteroidota bacterium | reverse complement strand
CCTGAATATCAATAATTAAGCAACTCTAAAACCTTACAACTCATAACTAATAATTAATAACTCATAACTAAAAAACATGCCTCCTGCAGCACGCCTTACCGATATGCACGTTTGCCCCATGCAAACCCCAATGACCCCACCGATACCGCACGTGGGCGGACCCATTGTAGGCCCGGGTGCCCCTACCGTACTCATTGGCGGAATGCCAGCCGCGGTGATGGGTGATATGCTGGTCTGTGTAGGCCCACCCGATACCATTGCCAAAGGCTCGGCCACGGTGCTAATTATGAACAAACCGGCGGCCCGGATGGGCGATAGCACGGCCCACGGCGGCACCATTGTTTTAGGCTTTCCACTAGTAATGATTGGGGGATAAGATGGAAGAGCAAACCTTTTTGGGAAGCGGCTGGTCCTTCCCCCCTCATTTTCACAAAGGCAGCAATACCGTGGTGCTCAGTCACAATGAGCAAAATGTGAAGGAATGCCTGCGCCTGCTGCTGGACACCCAGCTAGGAGAACGGATTCTGCTGCCCGAATACGGTACCCGGCTCAAATCTCTGGTCTTCGCCCCGTTTGATTCTGAGTTGGTGCTACGCATTCAGGAACTGGTCAAAAAATCCATTCTGGAAAATGAATCTCGCATTGCGGTGGAGGAAGTGGTGGTGACCCCCTACCCCGAAGAGCGCGGTAGGCTCAACATCACCGTGCACTATACGGTGCCCGAGACCAACAACCGCTTCAATTTCGTCTACCCTTTCTACCTCATCGAAGGCACCGAACTGCCCGATCATGTCCGCAGTTAAACCCACCATAGCGCTATTCCCGGGCAGCACCCAAACCAGCAGGCAAATACCTGCGCTGTCACCCGACTACTTTCAGGTAGACGAGCAATCGCTGTCTCAGAGTCTGAGTAGGATGGTGGAGGTAGCCCAGTCGTTTCGGTTTTACAACCTGGATGACCAGCCAGAAGGAACCTGGGGCGAATTTCTGCTAGCCGATCCGGTATTTCTGGCCGCGGTCATCAGCCAAACGGACTTGTCCTCGGAATGGCCCCGTGCTCAAGCCTTGTTTGAGGCGGCCCTGCTGGCCGGGCCCGGGCAGTCAGACGACTACTGGCAGCATTTCTTTGAGCTAGGCTGGCAGCAAGTGCGGCAACTCAATCACTGGTTTCGGCAAACCGAAAAGCTGATTCACCCTGGCCCGCTAGGTAAATACCTGCAACAACTCATCCGAACGGAAGCCGCTCCCTCCTGGCAAGCCCTCTACGATGACTATGCCCTATTGGCGGCCGTGTGGCCCAGCTTCGAAAACAAGCTCAGTAGCCGCATGGAACTGGCCGCCTTGTGGGGCTTTACAGCCTTGGACCGGATGGCGGATACCAATCCACTGCTTTCGGATGCGTGGTGGAACAACCTGCTGGTGCAACACAAGGCCTTGTTGCAGCTGAGCCAGCAAGTAGTAGACCGCGCGGCCCGGTTTTTTGAGCAAGCCCTGCAACACTCGGATATGTCGGCCCAAACCGGCCTCATCCTGTCCTTTCTGGGCTTGGTAGAGTACCCCAAAGCGTTGTTGAACGATGCTACCCGAAAACACTTGGACTTCTATTACCGCCATGTTCTGGGGCTGCACCCAGAACCGCCCACGGCCGGGTGCACTTGGCTTACCTTCACCTTACCAGCTGAGTCCGCACCTTTACTGCTGCCCGCTGGCACTTCATTCGAGGCAGGCCTTCGGGACGAGGAAGGGACCCCACGGTATGCTGCCTCAATAAAGGCTCATACGCTGACGGCAGCCCGGTTTGTTCGGGCCGACCTACTACAGGTGCCTCAAGTAGGTAGCTCCATTTCCTCCTTCCGACTAGGGCCCGTCAGTCCCGAAGCAGACTCCATGAAGCCCATCTCACTGGGCTGGGCATTCTCTGCCCCACAGCTACAATTGGGCTCCGGTATGCGAACCCTACACCTACGGCTCACCCTCAAAAGGGAGCAGGAAACACCATCGTCAACCGATACCTTTTGGGAGGCGGTGCACTACCAAGGAGCCCAGCATTGGACACACCAGACATCGGAAGGGCTATGGGACACCCTGGCCGACCGGGTGCCTGAAATGAAAGTACACACCCTGCTAGAAGGCTTTTGGGAGCCCGAGCAAGCTCGGTACCGACCTGCAGTAGCTGAAGCCTTGGAAGAGGTTTTCCCGGTACTTTTGCCAGCAGGACACCAGCTTACCACGGAGGAGGCCCGCGATGTACTGGCCTTTGCGGCCATGGAGCATGCCCAAGGCCGTAGTAATACCTTTTATGCCCACGCCCATGCCTTGTTGCTTCTCCATTTCACCACCGAGGAAGTCAGCCAAAGCGTACTGGCTTTACCCCATCCTCAACTACTTGCTTTGCTAGATGCCATTTGGCTGGGTGAGGAGGCTATGGCGGGGATGGACCACCTGATACAAGCCCAGGAATCGGGCATTCCTTCCAGTGCTTTACATACCTGGCTCGTGAATCGCTTTCAGGTGATGGGCACGAGCCCAAAGCAATGGCACCCTCTGGTAAGCCGGGCAACGGAAGGAACGGAAGAGGGCCTGTTTTCGAACCCGGACCACCTTACGCTTTCATTCACCCTTACACACAGCCCGCAAGATCCTCCCCTATCGCCCTTCAATGCCGAGGTACATACAGGAAATTTCGCCTCTTCCTGGCCCATTCTCCAGTTCGCCATAAAACCTGAGGCGACGGGGGTGTACTGTTGGCTACGCGGTTTTTCGCTACAGCAAGTCCACCTTGAACAAGAGGTGCAACGCCTGCAAGAGGTGGTGTTCAGCAACAGTGAAGGTGAAATAGACCCCAGCCAACCCTTCCCGCCTTTCGGGGCCGATCCCTTAGCAGGCAATGCCTTTCTGTTGGATGCCCCAGAGTTTTGGATCAAACCCATTCGGGAAATTAACCTGGCTTGGGACTGGCGTTCCTTACCCGAAAGCTTTTCCAATTACTACGCCGCATACAACCGCCACCTGCCCGATTCTCACACGTACCACAATGAGGCATTCACGGCCACTCCGGCATGGCACACCGGGGCTGGGTATGCGGAACAGACCAACGCCCAAAAGGTTCTTTTCACAGAGGAAGAGCAAGCCCTGCATAGTAGTGCCCAGTGCACCTTTCGCCCACCAAATCCGGAAAACACCCCCGACTTGCCGGAAGAGCCGGTTCCCTATTTCCGGTGGCAACTAGCCCGTGATTTTGGGCAAACCGATTGGCCTGCGGTAACGGAAGCAGTTGCCAAAGCCAACATGGAAGCCTCGCTGACCGAGAGCCATAAGTCCATGATGGACCAAACGCTAAAGCTAGTACAACAAGTGTGGGAGAGCACTCACCCCGAGGCAGAAGAAAGCGAAACACAACCAGAAGACGACCCAGATGGACAGCCGCCAACCTTGCCCGTATTCCCCGGGGTACCGGATCTACCCAAACCGGACCCCTTACCCCTGGAACCCCAACCGCAGGCACCCTACGTGCCCATGGCTGAAAAGGTATCGGTGGGTTACCGCTCCACTCAGACCTGGGACCTTACTCAGCCCCAGGCTGACATACAATGCTATCACCTGGGCCCTTGGACTGAGCAACCTTGGCCGGAAGAAATTCCCACCTGGTTACCTCCTTTTGCGCATCCCGAATACGTGTACCTGGGGGCTCAGCCCTTTGCCGCTGGCGATCGGGTGTCGGTACTGGCCCAAGTACACCACGAGCTTTCCAACTGGGACGCACATAGCCAAGTGATTCCCTTGCACTTGGAATACTATGCGACCTGCCACGCCTGGAAGCGCCTGGCAGTATCTGAAGACTATACCCTGGGGTTACTCACCTCCGGCATTTTCGTTTTCGAAACTCCCGAAGACCTGGCGGCTGGCTGCCCTGATTTTCCTCCGGTAGAGGGAGAAGACAAAGTGCCCGTGGGGTATTTACGCTGGTTGCTCCCTACCCATCTGCCTCAGCTGAGGATAGAATATGTGCACACCCAAGCCATAGAGGTTGTGGACACCTTACCGGGTTTGCCGTCCTTGGCCGCAGGTACCATTCAGGTACCCGTAAAGGAGTGGGCGGAATTGGAGAGCATCCACCAACCCATACCAAGTAAACCCGGAAAAGCCCCAGCCTCCGCCCTACAGTATTGGCAGCAAGCCGCCAACCGCTTGCAGCATAAGCAACGGGCCGGGCGCTTGCAAGACCTGGAGGCCTTGGCCTTGGAAGCCTTCCCGGAGCTTTATATGGCCCGGGCTATTCCTCAACCCCAAGGGGGAGGGGTTTCCCTGGTGGTAGCCAACCAAACCACACTTTCGTCGCGCAGCCCTTGGGTACCCCGGGTACCGGGCCTGCTGTTGAAGCAATTGTACGAATACCTGCTCCCGCTACTACCTCCGGGGGTATCACTACAAGTGACTCATCCTGCTTGGGAGTACCTGGACGTAGAGGGCTACGTGGAGTGGGAAAAAGGAACTCAGGAAGCCGGAGCCTTGGCACAAATTCGCCAGCAACTTAGACAATACCTGGCTCCCTGGTTAGAGGCGGCAGGTAGTCCTAACCTTTCCCCTACGGTGCAGGGAGTGTACCAATTCCTAAAAGCCCAGCCACAAGTACGGAACGTACACCAACTCACCTTTTTTCGCCACCAGCCGGAGAGCGGAGAACGGGTCCTGTTAGCAAACGGGCTTACGCCCACCAACGCTACCGGCCTGTTGATTCCTGGCTCACTCCTGGAAACTGATCCCACCGCATGAGCAGGCCCGCCGCCCATATCGACCGCAAGGAAGTCCTGCCCAAAGCCTTTGACCATCAGCAGCTACTCACAGCCGGCATCCGGTTTATTGAGCAGTATTCCGGGCAGGTGTGGACGCACTTCAACCCCTCAGACCCTGGCATTACCATCCTGCAAAGCCCCGGCCCGGGATAGCTGCCCATTAGGCCGGGCAAACAAATCCTGCACAGGCAGGTCGGCCTTCAGGCTTAGTTCTATCAGGGCATAAATGAGGCTTTGCAGGATGGTAATGCCAGGGTCTGAGG
>JBCBHI010000409.1:0-5058 GCA_038525885.1 Bacteroidota bacterium | reverse complement strand
GTAGAAGGCACTTCCGTGTCTACCTTATCGGTCGCTACTTCCAGAATGGACTCGTCTTGCTCAATGGTATCCCCTTCTTGTTTTAACCAGGAAAGCACGGTGGCTTCAATAATACTTTCGCCCATTTTGGGCATCACCATCTCTACGGTCGCCATTTGGATATTTTTAAGTTAGCAAACGTTTGCGAAATCAGAATCACCTGCAAATTTAGCATTAATCCGCAAACACTATTCAGGTTTGGTTCAATTGCAATCGGGCCAAATTTAGTACCGCTGTGGACGATAACCGGATGTTGATCATTCGGTCCTGTGTCAGCTGTAGCTTCTTTGCTACCGCACCCTTTTCGTCTGCATAAGCAATCCATACCGTACCCACCGGTTTTTCCGGGCTACCCCCGCCCGGGCCCGCCACTCCGCTGGTCGCCAGGCCGATAGACGTCCCCATTTTTTCACGTACCCCCGCGGCCATTTGCAGTACCGTCTCCTCACTCACTGCCCCGTGGGCCACCAGTGTTTCCTCCGCTACGCCCAGGGCCTTCTGCTTTACCGCGTTGTCATACGCTACCACACTGCCCATAAAGTACCGGCTGCTACCTGGTACTGAGGTTACCAGATGCGCCACATGCCCACCCGTACAACTCTCTGCCGTTGCCATAGTTTTGCCCTTTTCCATCAGTAGCGCTCCTATCGCCTCCTCCAAGGTGGTAGTATCATAGCCAAAAATGTACTTGCCCGCCATCGGCCGCAGGGCCTCAATTTGCTCCTCTACCTCCCGTATCAGCGTGGCCTCCTCCTGGCCTTGGGCCGTCAGTCGCAAGCGCACCTGGCCATAGTTGGGCAAGTAAGCCAACTTGATGTGTGCGGGCAAGCCGCTTTCCCAGTCCGCTATTTTCTCCGCCAGTATGCTCTCCGGCACCCCCACCGTCCGCACTATCTTGTGGTAGATTACTGTTGTCCTAAAGTGCGTGCGCAACCGCGGCAGGGCCTCCGCTTCCATCAGGTATTTCATCTCATGGGGCACCCCAGGCAGTGATATCACCACCTTCCCGTCTCGCTCAAACCACATGCCCATGGCCGTGCCCTTCGTATTGGGCAGTACCGTGCAGTCCTCAGGCAGCATGGCCTGCTGGTGGTTCAGGGCATTCAACTCCCGTCCCCGCTGTTCAAAGAAAGCCTTCAGTTTCGCCAGCGTATCCTCATGCATTACCAGCTGCGTACCAAAATACTCCGCCAGGGTCTTTTTCGTCACATCGTCCTTGGTAGGGCCCAGGCCTCCCGTAAATATCACCAGGTCCGTCTCCGCCAACGCCAAATCCAGGGCCTGCCTTATGGCCGCTACGGTATCACCTACCAAGGTTTTCCGGAGGATGCGGATGCCCAGCGAGTCCAGTTCCCGACTGATCCACTGCGAGTTGGTATCCGTGATTTGCCCGTACAAAATTTCATCGCCGATGGTGATTACCTCGGCCAGCGTAGTCGCATTGTCCATATTGGTATGTCCTTTGATAGGAGAGAAGCAGGGGGTTCATCCCTCAAATAAAACTTTCCGTCGTCGGCTCTGGCGGTCCAACGGAAGAATGTAGATATTGAACCAAAGTTAACAGGAAACTTCCCATGATAGGTATGAAAAATATGGTGGCATTGGGACTCGCCATGTCCCTCACCCTGATCGGCTGCACCGATGCACAACGGGCTCAGGCACTCAAAGCTGCTCAGGAGATCATGAGCTCCACCGGGCAGAATGCACTTACCTCCGAGCAGGTAGCCGCCGGGCTTCGGCAAGCCCTGGAAAAGGGAGCTGCCTATGCTGCTCAGACTGCCTCTGCTACCAACGGTTACTGGGGCAATCGCAAGATTCGTATCCCTCTGCCCCCCGAGTTGCAGGAAGTAGAAGCCAAGCTACGCCAATTTGGCCTCGGCGCTCAGGTAGACCAATTCCTGGAAACGATGAACCACGGTGCCGAGCAGGCCGCCCGGGAAGCAGAACCTATCTTTGTGGATGCCATCAAAGGCATGAGCATCCAGGATGCCTGGAATATCCTGAAGGGAGAGCAAAACGCTGCCACCCAGTACCTGCAGGCCAATACCTCACGCAGGTTGACTACCGCCTTTAAGCCCCACGTAGAGCGTGCCCTGGCCAGCGTAAATGCTACCAAGTACTACACCGACGTAGTCACTGCCTGGAACCGCATACCCGGCGTGAAAAAAATTAACCCCAATCTGGAATCCTACGTGACGGGCAAGGCCCTAGACGGCCTCTTCTATCTGGTAGCACGCGAAGAAGTTAACATCCGCCAAAACGTAAGCGCCCGCAGTACGGAGCTACTCCAAAAGGTATTCGACAAGAACAACTGGCAGAGCTAATCCTGCTGGTATTGCTTACAGAAAGGCCACCTCGGGAAACCGGAGTGGCCTTTTTCTATTTCCCTTTCAGACATAATTCCGCGCGCGCCACACAAATAAGAGAGTAATCTCGTGGTGGGACGGCTCCAAGCCGTCTTACCACTGATATTGTAAAGTGTTTTAAATGAGTGGCTTGCAAAATTTATCCAAGTAAGGATTGCCAGCATCTACCTCCATGCAAGGAATGTTTTAAAGTGTTTGGGTGAAATGATCGGCTAGGTGAAGAGTCGCAGCCAAGGTGAGTGGGCGAGCAGACAAGGGGTCCGATGGCTATCTACATTATGCAAAAAAGCCATCGGACCCCTTGAGACTTAGTTTAATTTCATCAAAAGCGCGGCTACGCAACGCGCTCATATATAACCACGGTGAACTGCCCCAAACTGTCGCGAGCCTATCTGGCTCGTGAGCAAGGACCGCGGAAGCCTCCTGGCTTCCCGAACGCGGCAGCGTTCGACATACCAAGGTGCCGACAGCCACCAAAAGCAAGAATTTTGATGAAATGATCGGCTTGCCGAAGAGCCTCAGCCAAGGTGAGTGGGTGAGCAGAATAGGGGTCCGATCACTATCTTCATAATGTCGTTAGCGATCGGACCCCTGCGAGCTTGGTTTGAATTTCATTCACAGCGCTCCGCGCTCATAACTTGAATCTGGGTTAAGGAAAGTTTCGATAACTAGGTAGTTAAGATGCCCGCGTAAGCGATAGAGGCATTGTTCGAGCCCGCCGCTGGGCCCAGAGGGCATGGGGTCGGATGGCGAGTGCCGAAAGCGGGTTGCCGCCCAGCGCGACCCAAGTCCAAAGCCCGCAATGGCGGGCGACGGCTTGGGATACGCCCAAATCCTATTCTGAATTCGGGTTCATAGGGGTATTCCTGACCATAACCCTGATCTCAATTAGCTCACCCCTTTGGTGAGCGATATTCCCCTTGCCTGGTTAGGCCCTACCCCTTCTTATTGGTACGGTTGGATAAAGAAAACCCTGGTCAAGTAGTTGATTAACAGTGGCTTGAATCTATATTACTATCTTTATAGTCATAAAATTAACGAAATAGTTGTGTGACTATTTTTGTCATTATACCTTTGGGCATGGCAAAAGGAAACAAGGGCCTAACCAAGGCCGAAGAAGAACTCATGCAGCACTTGTGGAAGCTGGAGAAAGGCTACCTCAAAGACATTGTAGAGGCGTACTCAGAACCCAAACCTGCCTATACTACCGTGGCTACCGTCATCCGGGTATTGGTGAAGAAAGGGTTCATCGCTTTCAATACCCACGGCAAGGTGCATGAATATTACCCCACCGTAAGTAAGCAGGTGTACTTCAAGAAGCACCTCTCCGTGATGGTGTCTAACTTCTTCGGGGGTTCCATGACCCGTTTTGCCTCTTTCTTTACCGCCGATGAGGATCTGGATATCAACGAGCTGAAGCAGATCAAAGACATGATAGAGGGCGAGATTGCCCAGCGGAAAGAGAAAGAAGAATGAGCGAGGCGTTGATGTACTTTGTGAAAGCTCAAGGAGTTTTCACCCTGCTGTTTTGCCTGTGGTGGATTTCCGCTCGCCGTTCCCCCTTCCATCAGCTCAATCGGGTGATACTATTGAGTATCCTGGCCTTCTCTTGGCTGGCACCCGCATTAGGAAACCTACTGCCCGAAACCACCAAGGCGGTGGCTACCCTGCCCGAGCTAGAGATGTCTCTGGAGGGTTGGATGGAGCCTCCTGCTGAAGAGCTGCTGATGCACGAGGCTACCTCACCCGCAAAGGAGTTTCCCATTTCACTTCTCTTGGGCATCGTGTTGTTGGTACTTGCCATTGCCACCGTTCGTCTGCTCCTTATTTCGGTGCAAGTCACCGGGCTGGTGCGCCGGGCAAAGAAGTATCCTGGCTACTCAGCAGAAGGGATCCGCTATTGCGAAACAAATGGCAAGGAAGGCCCCAGTAGCTTCTTCCGGTGGATATTTCTGCCCAAACTCCCGGCAGAGGAGGCCATTCTGTCTCACGAAAAAGCCCATGTACAGCAAGGCCACTCATGGGACGTGCTCATCGCAGAGTTATGGCTTTGCCTTAGCTGGTGGAATCCGATGGCCTATGCCTACCTGGGGGCTCTCCGCCAGGTACATGAATACCTGGCCGACGCTACCGCCTTGCAGCGGGTGCCGGTAGAAGAATACCTGCGTACCCTGGCTGCTCACGCAGAGGTAAAGGTGCGCAGACGCAGCGGCCTGGCTCCTGCACTTACGCATGCATCATTAACTAAACGATTATATATGATGAAAAAACGTCCGACAACAACAAGACACCGTGCGGCCTACGCGGTGCTCATTCCCGGCATGGTTCTCAGCCTGTGGGCCTTCCGACCTACCAACGAGGTAGCTCCCTCAGTTGGCACTTGGATGCCGCCTATCGTCCTGATGGAAACCCCCTCTTTCCTCATGCAAACCACGCCCGATGGTAATCCCATTGCCGATGAGCACCTTGCCCGGCTATCCTCAACCTTTGGCATACGGACGCACCCCATCACCAAGGAAAGACACCACCACTGGGGTATTGATTTTGCTGCCCGGTCAGGGTCGCCCATCCTGGCTACGGGTGACGGCGAGGTGATTGAAACTCAGGTGAGTGATGAAGGCTATGGCGGATTCTTACCATGTTGCCATAGCCT
>JBCBHI010000408.1:0-5064 GCA_038525885.1 Bacteroidota bacterium | reverse complement strand
TCCAGAAAGGCGGCGTTGGGGTCATCGTCCCCCTGCTCTATTTGCCCCAGATAGAACGTGGCGTAGTGAGAGCTGCCTGCCGGGGTAAGACCCGTACCACTCTTGTACCCGTCATACTCTGTTTGGAAGGTCTGCCCCACTAGCAGGAGCGTATTACCGCTGCCGGGGTCATACTGTTGTGCAATTGCCGACAGGCACCACGCCCATAGCAGCACCAGGGTGCATAGTTTTCGATTCATGGTTTTCAAGTTTTATAGGTTTTAAAAGAAGGCTACCGTCCTCATTTCAGAAGCCACTGTAGCACCCTTGCAAGGTCGTGGGCCCAACTTGCTATTGCCCTGAAAACCAATCCGCTAACACCACACAGGAGGTACGCTTTTACCACACACCCTTAAGAATTGACGAATTACGAATGACGATTGACGAATGCAGAGGTGGCTATGTGGTCTTACGGCTGCGCGCAGGCCACTGGTTGGTAGCCCGTGAGGACCGCTCAGTTGCAATTGACGAATTACGAATGACAAATGTGGATTGCTGGGGGCTTACTCATGGATGTTTCGTGTCGAAATCTCTTTGGGGGGTGCTAACCAATAGATTGTTCTTTTGATAACCATCAGCAGGAACCATTTACTCACTGGGGTGTTTTTTCGGCATATCCAATCTAAAAAAGCACTATGAGTTTAGCCCACATTCGCGCCTACATCACAGGCGGTAGTAAAGGCATCGGCTACGGAATCGCCGAATCAATTTTGCGTGAAGGAGGCCAGGTGGCCATTACCTCCCGGTCTCTGGCAGCGGCAGAGGCCGCAGCTAAAACCCTGCGAGAAGCTACCGGAAACGATGATGTGCTCCCCCTGGAGGCGGACGTACGTAGCCTGGAAGCGCAGCAACAGGCCATTGCGAAACTGGAAGAGAGGTGGGGCGGCGTAGATCTGGTAGTTGCCAATGCTGGCGTAGGCCATTTCGCCTCCATAGAGACGCTGACCCCAGAGCTGTGGCAAGAGACCATCGATATCAACCTGACGGGGGTGTTCAATACCATCAAGTCAAGCATAGAGGTGCTCAAGGCTTCCAAAGGGTACTTCATTACCATTAGCAGCCTGGCGGGTACCAACTTTTTCGCGGGGGCTTCGGCGTACAACGCCAGTAAGTTCGGCCTGACTGGTTTCACCCAAGCGGTGATGCTAGACTTGCGGAAGCACGGCATCCGAGTGAGTACCATCATGCCCGGCTCGGTGGCTACTTACTTCAATGATCATACACCTACCGAGGAAGACGCCTGGAAAATCCAGATTGAGGATTTGGGAGAAATGGTGGTCAACCTTCTCAAACTCAATGCCCGCACTCTGCCTAGCAAAATAGAGGTGCGGCCCACCTTGCCGCCTTCGGCTAGGTAAGCTATTTACAATCAGCTAGTTAAACGGATGCTTTACTACGGTAGGGCATCCGTTTTTTGTTAGTAGGCCTACTTCCTCCCCTTGTTTCCCAGTCCATTGCCTCCCTGCTCGGGTTCTCTCAGCCCTTGTTGGTGTTTAAGCACTGCAAGTGCGTCACCAACAAATAATTGTCGGCGGCTGGCGTTCCAGTGGCGGGTAAAGACCCTAAAACTCCGACAACGGCGGGAGGACCCCCGAAATCTTGCTTGATCCACAGTCCATTGCCTCCTTGCTCTGGTTTTCCAATTTGAATTCTACCGAACTGCCACTTGGCGAAAAATTATTAGGCTGATTATCAGTGGTTAAGTGGAAAATTTGGTGAACGGCAAAACTCTCACCGCAATCGTGTGTTAAGTCACCATCCTATCGAAAACCACCGATTGCATGAACTCTTGTAATTCTTGTGCCCCAGCCAAGAAACGGCAAGCTAATGGAGGTACCTCTCTAGTAAGCCTGCTTTTAGTGGTTATTCTCCCCAAATGCCCCTTCTGTATCATGGCCTACACCAGCGCTATCACCATGTGTGGTGGACCGGCCATGTATTGGCAATCCAACAACTGGGTTTCCTACATACCCCTGGTCCTTTCGGTGGTCATTTTAGCCATGATTTTACTCAACTGGAGGGGAATAAGAACCTGGTTTGCCTTGGCAATGGCTATGGCAGGAGCCTTCCTGATTTTAAGTACTCACCAGTTGTGGCTGTCCCCTACCTATTACTCCTGGGGTTCTGGCCTGTTGTTCGTAGCCATTTGGGCCAACGGGAGCTTCATGTCCTTTATGAATATCCTTCGGAAACGGGGAAAAGCCCTATTCGCAAAACCAGCAAGTAAGGCGACTGAGGGGTTAAGTATTATGAAATAGATGCTCCTCCTGAAAGGATTTGGGAGGATGTTGAGTAAGAAAGAGAATATGAATTAAGCGCCTTCTTATAGGGTAGCGAAAGGTGGAGGCAGAAGGAGGCTAAACCATAGATAAACAGGGTCGGTCATAGGATGTCATGCCGTCCCAAACACAAACGATTGAAAACCGAATACTAATCTGTAGCCTATGATTCCGGCAAATTTCGATTACCACGCCCCGTCCTCACTGGATGAAGCGTTCAAGCTCCTCTCCGATCTGGGAGATGAAGCTAAGATTCTGGCGGGCGGCCACAGTCTCATCCCCATGATGAAGCTGCGGTTTGCTGAGCCAGAGCACTTGGTAGATCTTGGGAATATCCCAGGTCTTAACTCTGTGACCATGGACAATGGTACCCTGCACATTGGGGCTATGGTACGGGAAGCAGAGCTAGAACACAACGCGGAGGTGACAGCCAAGTTTCCCATCTTCTCAGATGCTGCCAAGCTCATTGCAGACCCACAGGTGCGCAACTTTGGTACCCTGGGTGGCAATCTGGCGCACGGTGATGCAGCCAATGACCAGCCGGCTGTGATGCTGGCCCTGGGGGCTGAGGTAGAAATTACCAATGCCGAAGGCAAGCGATCGGTAGATATCAACGAGTTCTTTTATGGCTTCTACATGACCGCCATTCAGGAAGAAGAAATCCTTACCAACATTACCATTCCTGTTCCTTCGGGCAAGTTTGGCAATGCTTACAGCAAGATAGAACGGAAAGTAGGTGACTATGCTACCGGCGGAGTGGCCGTAGCTTTGGAGCTGGATGACAATGGAGTATGTACCCGTGCCGGAATCGGTCTTACCAATGTAAATCCTACTCCTATGCGTGCTGAGCGTTCTGAGGCTGCCTTGGTAGGCAAGGTGATTGATGATGCGGCCATAGCGGAAGCTGCGCAGATGGCCTCAGAAGACTGCAACCCCTCCGATGACCTCCGGGGTGACTCTGACTACAAGCGCAGAGTAATCCGCTCCCTTACTCAGAAAATGATTGCCAAAGCTCTGGAACGCGCCCAGGCCTAAACTATAAACCATGACCAAAGAAATAACCGTCAATATAAACGGCGAAGACTACACCCGCGAGGTGGAGTCCCGGACACTGCTGGTTCACTTTATTCGTGAAAATGTAGGCCTTACGGGTACCCATATCGGGTGCGATACCTCCAGTTGCGGGGCTTGCACCATCCTGATCGAGGGTAAGTCGGCCAAATCATGCACCGTGCTTGCCGTGCAAGCCAATGGCAAAAAAGTAACCACCGTAGAGGGGCTGGCTACTACCGAAGGAGTACATCCCATACAGGAAGGTTTTAAAGAGAACCACGGCCTGCACTGTGGCTTCTGTACTTCCGGTATGATGATGCGCTGCGTAGAGCTGCTGGAACATAACCCCAACCCTACCGAAGAAGAAATTCGCTGGGGTATTTCGGGTAACCTATGCCGTTGCACGGGCTACAACAACATCGTGAAAGCGGTGCAATACGCAGGGGCAAAAATGCGCGGCGATGAGTTGCCATCTACCGAACCCGTCTTTGTTGAATAACTCACCTAAAAGAAATCCACTTACTACATGATACAGTGTAAGACTTCGAAAGAAATTGGAGGAATGGGTCATTCCGTAAAGCGGAAAGAAGATGACCGGTTCGTGCACGGAAAAGGAACTTACGTAGACGATATTCAGCTGAAAGGAATGCTGTTTATGGACATCGCTCGTAGTCCCTATGCCTACGCCAAGATAAAAAACATCAATAAGGACCTGGCCATGGCCGTAGACGGTGTGCTAGCCGTGGTTACGGGTAAGGACCTGGAGCAATACAACCTGCACTGGATGCCCACCCTGATGAGCGATACCCAAATGGTATTGCCTACCGATACGGTGATGCACCAGGGGCAGGAGGTAGCCGCCATCATCGCTACCAGCCGGGAGGCCGCTCGCGACGGACGGGAGGCACTCGTGCCCGGTATTGAGTATGAGGTAATGAAGCCCATCGTGGACCCTTTCAAGGCCCTGGACGATGATGCTCCCTTGCTACGCCCTGACAAAGAAGGCCAGAAGGATAACCAGGCCTGGCACTGGGAAGTAGGGCAAAAGGAAGAGACCGAAAAAATCTTCCAGGAAGCCGATGTGGTGGTGAAAGAGCAAATGCACATCCCACGGATTCACGTAGCTTCTATTGAGACCTGCGGCATAGTAGCCGACTATGATAAGGTGCAAAACCACCTAACCTGCCACCTGACTACTCAGGCTCCGCACGCCATCCGCACGGTGATTGCCCTAGTAGCCGGCCATGTGGGGCTTACGGAGGAAAAAATCCGCGTAATCGCCCACGACATTGGTGGAGGCTTCGGGGGTAAAGTGCCTGTATTCCCCGGCTATGTTGTAGCTATTGCGGCTACCTTCCTGATCGGTAAGCCCGTGAAATGGATTGAAGATCGTTCCGATAACCTGACCAACTCTTTCGCTCGTGACTACCACATCACGGCAGAAATGGCGGGTACCAAGGATGGTAAGATCCTGGCCTCACGAATGAAGGTATTGGCTGACCATGGCTATACTGACGGTGCGGCAAATCCCTCCAAGTTCCCTACCGGAATGTTCTCCATCGGCACGGGTTCGTACGATTACAAGCATGCCTTTATGGAGGCAGACGCCATCTACACCAACAAACCTCCGGGTGGGGTAGATGGCGTCTGCCTCCATAAAAGCATGTTTGTAATCGTACGAACCCGTGCCGAT
>JBCBHI010000407.1:0-5071 GCA_038525885.1 Bacteroidota bacterium | reverse complement strand
TACGCATCCACACCGGAGCCGAGGACCACTTCATCCCTCTGAAGATGCACCGGATGCAAGTAGAGGCCCTTACCCAAGTAGCCAGCCTGAGTGAGCGAATCTATACAGCGAACAACCAGGCCCAAAACCACTGCCAGGTAGGCAACTGGGAGCTAGCCGCCCAGGACATGGTCAATTGGATACAGGAACGCCTGGAAAAAGAAGGCCGTACGGAGCTTAGTTACTAGGTGGGCTCGGTTGCTGGCCCACGCTACTTGAGCCGGGTAAGTTGTCGGTGACGGGCTTGCAGCCCTTAAACACCGACAACGGCGAGGCATTCAAATACAACTTGCCTTGATGAATAACCCTACCAGGGTCTCATGAACAGTAGCCAATATGAATAGGCTCAGCACTTTCATTGTCTTTACCCAACGCTTTTGGGACCCTGGTAGGGTTGGGTTGTGGATGACCTTGAAAGGGTCGCCCAGAGGTTTCTAAATTCAATGTGTATGCCAACCGAATAGAGGTTCCCAACAGCTTTGAAGACCCTTTCAAGGTCCAGGGAGGTGGAGCAAAACAATCAGTTGTCCATGTCGTGGTAGAAGGAAACGTCGGGCTCGTGGTTTTTGAGCTTAACCAAGCCGTCCGTATCGCCCAGCACTTTGTCTACCAAGCCATATTCTTGGGCTTCCAGGGCATTCATAAAGCGGTCCCGCTCAAAGAAAGCCTCGATCTCCTGCCTGTCGTGCCCCGTGTTTTTGCCCATGATGTGGAATAGCTGGGCTTGCACGCGCTCTTGCTCGCGGGTAGCTATGCGCACGTCTTGGGTGTAACCCTTGGTGCCCCCACCTGCGGGATGCTGATGGATGGTGGCCTGCGCCAAGGCGTAGCGACGGCCGGGCTGACCGGAGGTAAGCAGGAAGGTGGCCATGCTACCACAAAACCCTACGGCCACGGTAGACACGGGGGCGGTAATCATCTGGATGGCATCGTAGATGGCCAGGCCAGCATACACGGAGCCACCCGGCGACTGTATGTACAGGTCGATTTGCCGCTCGGGGTCCTGGCTGTTGAGGTAGAGCAATTGGGCTACAATGAGGCCAGCCATTTGGTCTTCGATGGCGGTGCCCAGGAAAATGATACGCTCCTTCAGTAGCAGGCTGTAGATATCATAGGCCCGCTCCCCACGGCTATTTTGGTCAATAACCATGGGAATCACATTGGATTGGATATGCATGAGATCAAGGTTTGAAGATGGAGCGAATGCGGTCTTGAAACTGCCGATGCTTGGGTGCGGAAAACAGCTCTTTTTCGACGGCCTTGATTTCCTCCCGGAGTTTCTCCTGTCCGTACTGCCGAACGACGGCGTAGGTTTGGGTTTGCCACTTTACCTGCTCTTGCAGCGCAGGGCTTAGCAGCAGTTTGCCCTCCATGATCAGCCGCTGGGCGGGGTCCCCTTGCTGGAGCACCCAGTCCTCTATCTCGGCGATCTCAAGTAAGGAAGTCCTCATAGTTCAGGGATTTGTCTTTCACCTCGGCCCGCAATTTTTCCAGGCATTTGTACTTCTGCACCGTAGCCGACCGCTCCGACTTGTACCCAAATCGCTCGGAGACTTTTTGCATACTGAGCCTCTCGTAGTAGAAGGACTGTAGCAGGTCCAGGCATCGCTGGCCGGACTGCTTAAGCAGCAGCACCAGTTTTTCCAGCTTGGGCTCAGCCGCAGGCTCCTCCCTGGGCTGGGTCTCGGTCAGGTCTGCCAGTCGCCCTTGCTGCTTACGGTATTTCAACCAGAGGTGCTTAACCATGCCCAGAAGGTAGGCGCCATCGCTGTGCTCAGGGGCAAAAGCCCCGGTAGAAATTTTCTCGTAGTACAGCACCAGCGCCTCCTGAAACAGCTCCTTGGCTTCCTCCAGGCTGCCGCCTTGCTTATGGATGTAGGTGGCTACTCTGGGAAATACTTCCTCGTACCATTCGGCAATCCGAACACTCCTGGGCTTCTCTACGGTGGCTTCAAGTACCAGCATTCGCTATTCGTTTATATAGGAGTGTCAGCTTCTCCCTTGATATCACCCAAGAATCTACGATTTATTTTGCGGAGCCGCCGGGCCTGTCATCATTTCTGGGAACAAAACCCTTTGCTCAAGCCTAAGAACCCTGATTTATACGAACATGGTTCGTTAGGAGAGTCCGTTTTATCTCTGCAAAATTGGCCTCTAACTCAGTAAACTCCGGCGAGGCTACTCCTACCATGGCCCAATAGCCAGGCACCACGGCAATTACCCGTACTACCGAAGCCTCTTTTTCCATCGGGGCCAGGGCGGACAGCAAGGCGTTGAAATCCGAGCCCACTTTGGGCACAAAAATCCAGGTAGCAGCACAAAACGAATAATGCTGCCAGCCACGGGCCTCTTGCACCCTTTCCATAAATCGCCGCAGGAACTCCGCTCCGTTGAAAGATATATTGGGGTCTTGGAGGTACAGCCCGGCTTGCTCTGCAAAATGGCCACCAGGTTTGCCTAGGGCAAAATCCACCCCGGCCATTACCAGTGTATTCCCCTGCTGCTGAATGGTCTGCAAGAGCTGCTGCATGCTTTGCCGCATCTGTCGGTATTCGGGTACTGAGACCCCTAGGCGAGGCGCCAGGGTTTCGTTCACGTACACATTGCCCGCCCAGGAAGAACCCCGGCTTAGCTGTAGGGTAATCCCAGGTGCGAGGGTTCCGCTGCGGATATGCACGGAGGGGCTTACAGGAATGGACTCTCCGGCAAAAGTAGTCTGAGTATACCTGAAGTGGCATTCCAGGACAAAATCATCCTCCACGGCGTAGGCTTCTTGGGCCAGTAGCGTGAGGCCTTGGGAATCCGCCAGGTCGATATTGGGGGTAATGTAGGAGCCATCTCCTGCACGGGCAGCCTTCAGGCATCCTCGCGCCACCCCATAACGGCCACGCAGCAGGCGGGCAGCCGCAAGCACCTGCGATACAAAGGCTGCTTCTGATTTTCCGGATCGTTCTAGTGTGTAGCCTGGCAAAGCAGCCGCAGGCGCGGATAACCGTTGTGCCAGGGGGCTCTGCTGAGTCTCCAAGGCAAGCATCTCTTGTGGAGCATGGGAGTTAGGAACCGAAAGCGCCTCGGCCGCCGCCAAGGTGGGGTACAGCATGCTTTTGGTATTCCAATCCTTAGCAACCTGCGGACTGTTCGCATCTATACGGATCTGTTCCAGTCCGCAGCGCTTCATCAGCCAAAGCAAGAAGGCCTTCATGCCCGTATCCAAGGCATACAGCCGAACCCATACCTGAGGGTAACGAACCACATAGGCTACCACCTCGTCTAGTGCCACCATGGGCTCCGCCTGTTGGCTCAGGGCACCTAGCAGCAGGGCATCGGACAAATAGTAATGCTCCAGGTCAGGG
This sequence comes from Bacteroidota bacterium, assembly GCA_038525885.1. Classification (GTDB taxonomy): domain Bacteria; phylum Bacteroidota; class Bacteroidia; order Cytophagales; family Cyclobacteriaceae; genus DMST01. Next base: position 1,679 of record JBCBHI010000407.1, on the reverse strand, counting down.
ATTTCTGCACACACCAACCCATGGGCCTCCGCTACGGACCGCCACGACTGGCCACGACCCACCGTCAGGTCATTGGCCTCCCCTAGAAAGGGAGCGCGAATTTCCACGTACCCTGCATAATTAATGGGTTGCTCCCCACGTACCAGCCTGGACAGGTCGCTCGCAAAGGCATCGAGCAGCGGAGTGGTCCCGTGCAGGAACAGGGACCGTGCTGCAGGTCCGGCGTAGGGAATGAGACTTTTCTCGGCCAACCGTTCTATCCCGGCCCAATCCATTCCAAGCAGTTGCTCGGCCAGGCGTTTCCTTTCCGGTTCGGTCAAGGTAAGAGGGCCCACCCCCATGCCCTCCCAGGGCACCACCCACCCATCGGTCAGGGTACCCTGCCATCGGTCAGGTTCGGTTCCGCTGCGGTCTGCCTTTCCCCATTTCATGCCGACTCGGCGGCTATGGCGGGCATCCTGCGCTTGCGCCGGAGCGCGTACTTCAGCTCTACCCAGGGGGTACGGTCACGATGCGAATAGACGGGTTTAGTACTGGGGGCTTGCTTGTATAAGGGCACCTGCTCTCCGGCATCGTAGCGTTTCAGCGTCTCTACCAGCGCCGCCACACATAGTTGCAAGGACTTAGCGTACAGCGTTTCGTCGTTGTCTTCCGGTACTATTTCGGGTTTCACCACGGAAATAAGCGGTCCTCCATCCAGCTCACCATTGATGAGGTGCAGCGTGGCTCCCACCTTATCGTAGGCCTGATCGTACAAGGCAAAGAACACGCATTGGTTGCCCTTGTACTCTGGCAATACGCCCCCGTGCAGATTGATGACGGTGTTCCCGGCCGTGCGCACTTTTTTACCGATAAACATGGTGCCGCACACCACGGTGATGTCCGGCTGGATAGCCTTTAGGTGCGCTACAGTATCCTCATGGTTGACGTTGGATACATAGTGGACCGGAAAATCACCGTCACTCAGCTGCCAGGAGGTTTCAAAAAACTGTCTCCGGTGAGCAGAATGGCCGTTCAGCTGGCGGCGCTTGCTATGGTACTTCCGGTACATCCACAGGCTATACCGCTTGCGGCGCCACAAGAAATCCATTTGATCCTGGTCCGATTCGACCAGCACGCTTTTAATGGGAAAGTGTTTGGCCAGTTGCTCTACCAGATGTAACTGATGGGGAGCATCGCTGCAAATCACCGCTAAGGACATAGGGAGCTTAGCGTCCTCTTTTTGAAAGTATCGCGAATGCATGAAGCAATAAGATAGGCTAGGGTAAATAAACTATTCCGCTATGGCTGGTGCAACGGCATTTTTACAAGCCGCCAGGCGACTGGGGTGAAACAGCTCGTGCATCCGGTGTGGTTTATCGTCTAGTGCAGCCAGCACCGCCTCGCCAATGACGGGAGCCTGGGTAAACCCACCCGTATTGTTACCTCCAGTAATGATCAACTTGCCTCCTTGCTTGGTAGGAATGGTTTCAAACACGCCAAGCCCGGTAGGGGTCCAGCTGCGAACACAATACTTCCTATGATCATCAATGGTAGGCATAGCGGCTTCCAGGGCGGCCGGGAAGTAAGTGCGAGCGTTCTCTTTCAAGCTTTTGAAGATGCCTTCCAGCTGCTCGCTCAGCACCCAGTTTTGTGCGGCATTGCAGGTGTAAGGCATCTTCAAAAGCTTGAAAGAGAAC
>JBCBHI010000406.1:0-5079 GCA_038525885.1 Bacteroidota bacterium | reverse complement strand
AACTTTGGTGGGAGATTCCACAAAGACGTTTCTGGCCTTGGTCAGTCCTTTTATTGGCTTCCTCTGGCATAGCCATGGTGTATGGGCTGCGAACTCGTCAATCCCTACCAAGAGACGTGGCAGTGACCTTTATTTTTGTCAACCTGTATACCCGATATATCGAATATGGGTGGGAAACGATGCATCGAGCCTTGTTTTTTACGTTACTTGCTGTCTCATTTTGGCTAGTGGGGCGCTTTTCTGAAAGAATCTGGACTCGCTTGAATAAATCTAAGCCCGGCTGATTCGCGACGCGTCATCGCTTAGAAACTTTCTAATTTAGGATGTAGTTATTCCTGTCAAAGGAATGCGATCCATTCCTACCTTTGGGGTTAAATAAAGCATCGATTATTAACTGACATAATGGAGCAACAGAATACGATTAAACTGAACACCATTGAGGAGGCTATAGAGGATATAAAAGCTGGCAAGGTGATCATTGTAGTAGATGATGAGGACCGTGAGAATGAAGGAGATTTCATTTGCGCCTCTGAAAAGATCACCCCGGAGATTGTCAATTTTATGGCTACCCATGGGCGCGGTCTTATTTGTTGCTCTATTACTGAAAAAAGGGCAGAAGAATTGGGGTTGGAGATGATGGTGGGCAAAGACAACACCTCACACTTTGACACTCCCTTTACAGTATCCGTAGATTTGATTGGGCATGGCACCACCACAGGTATTTCTGCAAGTGACCGGGCCAAAACCATTCAAGCCATCGTGAACCCCGACACTGATCCTGATTCCTTAGGTAGACCGGGGCACATCTTTCCCCTGAAGGCCCGTACCGGAGGAGTGCTCCGCCGTACAGGCCATACCGAGGCAGCCGTAGATTTTTCGCGCCTGGCAGGCTTGCAGGCTTCAGGAGTTCTGGTAGAAATCATGAACGAGGACGGTACCATGGCACGGCTACCCGATTTGGTAAAAGTGGCTGAAAAGTTTGATCTTAAGTTGGTGTCCATCGCAGACCTGATTGAGTACCGGATGCGCCACGACCGACTCATTGAGCGGCAAATTGATGTGCAAATGCCCACCGAATGGGGTGATTTCCAAATGTTTGCCTTCAACCAGGTAACCACGGGCGAAACCCACTTGGCTCTAGTCAAAGGAGAATGGGAAGAAGGCGATCCCATTATGGTTCGCGTACATAGTTCCTGTGTAACCGGAGATATTTTTGGCTCTTGTCGTTGCGACTGTGGAGGCCAACTGCATGCAGCCATGAAGATGGTAGAAGAAGCTGGCCAGGGAGTTGTCTTGTACATGAACCAGGAAGGTAGGGGCATTGGGTTGCTCAATAAACTAAAGGCCTATCGCCTTCAAGAACAAGGGTATGACACAGTGGAAGCCAATGAGAAACTAGGTTTCAAAATGGACCAACGTGACTATGGTGTAGGTGCACAGATCCTGCGCGACTTGGGGATTACTAAATTGCGTTTGATCACCAACAACCCCAAAAAGCGAGTGGGACTCATGGGTTATGGTCTCGAAATCATTGAGAACATTCCCTTGGAAATCACTCCCAACCGTCACAACCTACGGTACCTGCAAACCAAGCGTGACAAAATGGGCCATGCAATTCTTCATGATGAAGCCAAAAACTAAGAGTACAAACTTTCTAATATTAGCACTCCTGCTGTTGCCTGCCTTAGGGTGGGCACAGCCTTCGGAGGCGGTAGAGGGAACCATCACCACCAACGATGGGAAGGAGATTAATATCCTTCTCGATTATGATTTAGAACAAAACCTGCTGAGAGGGTTCGATATCCCAGCAGAACGGCAATACACTTTTTCTCCCAACTCAGTCATCAGCTTCCGGTTTTATGACCGGGATATGCAGAGACAACGCCAGTTTTATTCCCTCCCCTACCAAGGCAACGGGCAGGTCTCTTCCTTACAATTCTTTGAAGCCTTGGTAGAAGGGCCCGTTTCCTTACTCGGTAGAGAATTCGCCGTAGAAAACGGAAATGGCGGCACGGTAGATCCTACCGGTCGGATACTGATTCCTACTGCCAAACTTACCCGATGGACATATTTCACGGTAAGTGAGGAGGAATCCATAACTCCACTCAAAATCAGGCCCCGAAAGATTCTTTCTTTAATGGGGGACCATCGGGAGTCCATCAAATCCTATATGGAACGTTGGGAATTGGATATAAACTTTCAGAAAGATCTGATTAAGATTTTCAAGGAATACAACCGTCTACTCACCGAACAACCCTAAATCGTCTACTGACTGACTTCTTGTCAGAAACTTTCTCGCTCTGAGGAATGCCCTTATCTTTGGCCTCTTCAAAAATTTAGACCTCATGAGCACAAGTCGTCCCCTGATTTTAGTTTCCAATGATGATGGAATCACCTCCACTGGTATCCGAGTATTAGTAGAGTGCATGAAAACACTCGGCGAGGTAGTAGTGGTTGCGCCAGACAGTCCACAGTCAGGTATGGGGCACGCAATTACCATTGGGGATACACTCCGCCTGAATGAGGAGTTCATTTTTGAAGACGTAAAGGCCTACTCCTGTTCTGGCACCCCTGCGGATTGTGTAAAGCTAGCCAAACACCACGTGTTGACAGACCGCCAGCCGGACTTGGTAGTAAGCGGCATCAACCATGGGGCAAACACTTCCATTTCGGTGCTGTACAGCGGTACCATGTCGGCTGCTATAGAAGGGTGCATTGAAGGCCTTCCTGCCATTGGCTTCAGCCTATGCGACTACGGCGCACATGCTTCCTTTGACCACATAGAAAAGTATGTGAAAAAGATTGCAAGCCAGGTGCTAAAAACCGGGTTGCCCAAGGGGACAGCGCTCAACGTAAACTTTCCTAAGAAGTCTGATGAGGAAGTAAAAGGCATCAAAGTATGCAGGCAAGCACACGCTTTCTGGCAGGAAAAATTTGACAAAAGACATGACCCTATGGGCCGTCGCTATTTTTGGCTAGCGGGTGATTTTGTCAACCATGACAAAGGTGAAGACAATGACGTCTGGGCTATAGACAACGGTTATATTTCTGTAGTACCCGTGCAGTATGACATGACTGCCCACCATGCCATTGCCTTGTTAAATGACGAGTGGGATATATAACAGAACATTGATTCTGAATGGTGGCTGCTGTAGTGCAAGTCCATTGCTATAGTTCCCATTTACGAATACCATGATTTTTTCAGAATGAGCACATCGAAGACCATTAACGGGTTCGAACATGTTTCTTACGACCGGGATTCTTATACCGGAGAGGAAATGAACCAGCGAACCAAAGAGTTTTATGACTGGCTGGATACCCGGCGTTCGGTTAGAGACTTTTCCGATAAGCCAGTACCCAAAGAAGTAATAGAGAACCTAATAATGGCAGCCTCTACGGCCCCTTCCGGTGCCCATAAGCAGCCTTGGACGTTTTGTGTAGTATCCAATGCAGAGATGAAAACTGAGATTCGGAAGGCTGCCGAGGAGGAGGAATATGAAAGCTATAACAATCGCATGAGCGAGGAGTGGCTAGATGATCTCAAGAAAATCGGTACGGATTGGAATAAACCCTTTCTGGAAATTGCTCCTTATCTCATTGTAGTTTTCAAGAAAGTATTCGATCTGGACGAAGAGGGTGCTAAGCACACCAACTACTACGTGAACGAAAGTGTAGGCTTAGCCTGTGGCATGTTGCTGGCGGCTATCCATAAGGCAGGGCTAGTGGCACTCACGCATACCCCTAGCCCTATGAATTTCTTGAAGAATCTGTTGGGACGGCCCGACAACGAACGCCCGTTTTTGTTGATCCCCGTAGGGTACCCCGCCGAAGAAGTATATGTACCCAAGCTTAGCCGCAAGCCGATCGCTCAGGTTTCGCAGTGGTACGAGTAAAGCTCAGGATTGGGTAAACAGAAAAAAGCTGTCGGTACGACAGCTTTTTCACTGAGTTAATACGGCTATGATGAGTCAATTTCGGCACGAGACTCACACTTTCTATACTTTAATCTACGAATAATAACATTCCCCAGATTAGCCCCTACCTGAATAGTCTACGAACCAATACCAACTCCCCACGAACATGCATTATCCAGGGGATGAACAGGAAATCAATTGTAATTTACCAACTTGAGGGGAGCGAACTAGACGTCGAGCAGCAATCTCAGCTCAGAAGCAGAATCTGCATTGGGTCCGCTTTCTTTCAGTAGCTGAGCGAGTAATTCATCCGCCCTTTTGTGGTTACCTTGCTTTATGTAGGCGATAGATAGATACCACAAGGCATTATGACGAATACGGGCAGACTGGTAGTCCACCAAAGGGGTAAAACTATCAATAGCTCTCTGGATGCGCCCTTCTTCCAGGTAGGTACTACCTAGCATAAATTTGAACTCGATGGAAGTATGAGGCTTCTCACAATAGGACTCTAGCATCCACATTGCCTTCCTATATTCCCCGTTTTGGTATCTCGTCAGAATTCCTTCCTCCCAAGGCGTTAACTGCGCCTCCAATCCTTTAGGCTGATACACCTCATAGTAAGGGAGAAAGGGGTTTTTGTCGGACGAACCTAAAGTGAAGCTCCAAGTCATTAACAAAAGCACCCCAACACCCGCCAGAGCAACAATCCATTTGCGAGATTGGAGCCACTCACGTAGTGTAAGTCTTTCATCTGACGGTATGTAATAATTTTCGTCCAATTAGCTTGGCTATAATTCTATAAGGATGTTTACAAATCTATTGAATAAATGCGATAAGCACCAATTTTATTACACAAATAAACTGCTTTATTGTAATGACTTCTTTTCATTCAGAATAGTTCAAACCAAGCCTGTAAAATCATAACCCACTCATTTTAAACCATTTTTGAATATTTTATATAAACCTCAAATGAAAAAGCCGTTTACATTTCCAACTCTAAAATACCAAAACAGTACATGAATGAGGTGCTTTTTGCCAAAAAATCGTCCAATCTGGCCTTCTGTCCCATAATTATGGTCTAACGCCAAGTATTTTATCACCAGTTACCAATACGGCATATATCCAAATCACATATAAATTTGAGCCGATCACCTATTGCATTTTA
>JBCBHI010000405.1:0-5084 GCA_038525885.1 Bacteroidota bacterium | reverse complement strand
ACGCACTTGAAGTGCTTAAACACCAACAAGGGCTGATTTCTTTGAAAGCTAGTCCACAGATTTTCGGCATGACCCCCTCTTGGGTTAGAACGCTCAGCTATGCCAAGTCAAGGAACCAGCTAGCGGTATAGCAATACTCAAATCGCTTTATAGAGTATTAGCAAAACGAGAACCGTCGTAGCCTAGAATTTCTACAGAAAAGTCGGACAGGGCGAAGTCATTTACCCGCTGATTGAGGTCCTCAGAACCGCGAGTGTAAGTAAAGATGATAAACTCACTATCCTCATTTAGCTCTATGCTCGGCACCTCAAAAGTACCGTCGGGCAGTACCCGGAAATAGGAGTATTCACCGTCTACCAAAACGGGTTCGAAATCTGCCCCTCTTGCCGTGAGCGTAGATTTGAAATCCTCGTATTCTCTCTCTGCTTTTTCCGTTCCCGTGCGTACTATTCCCCAATAGAAGAATGAAGGTACTTTTACCAATTCATTATTGAGAACGGTAAGCATGCTAGTTTCATTCATATCCAAGAAGTACCGGGTATCTGTAACGCGAATAACCCCTGTGCTTACGAATTCACCTTGGGTAAGGGTGAAGGTGCGCACCTCCTGCCCATTGGCTAGTATAATGCCATTGGCAGCGGTACCTTCTGCTTCCAGGCAAACACGCGGTTTTTCGACACCATTGACCACTATGTTTACTTGGTTGAGGGTATCCACTAAGTCGAGAGATACGTTGTAGTTGCCGCACTCATACACTCGCTCGGTAGATAACAGGAGCTGCAGCCGACTTACATCAGGAGCCAATACCTCAATCATCTGCAACTGTAAAGCCTCTGGGGTAGGATCTATGGTTATTTGCTCGCACGCCACCGTAGCCACCAGCAAACTACTCATCAGTAAGATGCTTCTCAACTTCATGCTTTCCATCATTAATTTAACTGCAAACGTAAGACAACCAGAACTCTTATGCCGTTGGAATACTAACTTTTTGCAAAGCCCTAACGTCAGGCAGTTTCCACTAAGCGGTCCAAAACCTTCTTGATCAGGCCATCTATTACCTTGTTAGGGTCTTTGGAGAACCGATTGGAAATCCGGTTGGCAATGAGAGCGTTCATACTCAACACGTCGTGCCCTAGCAGGCGGCCTAGGGAATAATAACCCGCGGTTTCCATTTCAAAATTGGTAAGCCAGAAGTCTTGATGGTGGAAGGAATTGAGCTGGTCTATAAGCTTAGGAAACCGCAGAGGCATGCGCAGCTCCCTGCCTTGAGGAGCGTAAAAGCCGGGGCAAGTAACCGTATTGCCTTTTACCATACCTTCTCCTATACGTGCGAGCAGTTTTTCGGAGCCCTTGACTACGTAGGGTTTAAAAGGGAAACCAACCTCCTGCTGGAGGGCTTCACCTACCGAGACTTCAAATTCTGACTGGTGAAGGTTATAGAAACACATGAGTGTATCCAGACCCACGGCATATTCAGAAACCAAATGCGTACCCAACCGGAGGTCTTGCTGCAAGCTACCGCTAGAACCCAGGCGGATGATATCCAATGAGGTATGGGATTCTTTGGGTACCCGGGTTTTCAGATCAATATTGACAAGGGCATCCAATTCGTTCATTAGGATCTCAATATTGTCGGTTCCCATTCCAGTACTGATCACCGTAAGGCGCAGCCCCTTGTAGTGCCCTGTATGAGTGATGAACTCCCGTTTGTTCATCTCAAAATCTACCGAATCGAAATGCTGACTCACCCGATGCACTCTGCCCGGGTCGCCTACAGTTAGAATGATGGGAGCAATGTCACCCGGCTGTAGCGAGAGGTGGTACACACTTCCATCCCGATTCAGGATAAGCTCTGATTCAGGTATTTTCGGAAAATTCTTAGGATTCTTGGTCTTGGAGAGCAGTTGTGCCATGGGGAGGAAAGTTACAGGAAATCAGGCATTAGCTAAAGTATGAGACAGACGAATAATAAGAATAGGCACTAAACAGGCTGTGCCGGATTACCGAACACCGTTTCGCCCGCTTTCACCTCAGAAACTACTACAGAACCGGCTCCAATCCGTGCTCCTTTCCCTACTTTAACTCCGGAGACGATAACCGCCCCGGCTCCTACAAACACTTCATCGGCTAGGGTCACCCCACTACTTACAATACTCCCGGCTCCTACCGCCACAAAGTCCCCCAAGGTGGCGCCGTGGTCTACCACACTAGCCGAATGTAACAGGCAATGACTCCCTACGTTGGTGCTAGCCCCTACGGTGGCTCTAGCATTGATAAAGTTCCCATGCCCTATAGAGGCTGTAGTGGCTACCTCTGCGGTAGGGTGTACCGCATTGACCGGCTGCACTTTGCGCCGTTCATGGAGCATCTCTACCAGGTGCTTGCGCACTTCGCGTTCTTCCTCAGCAATAAAGGCCTCGGCCTTGTGTCCAATAAACTTGAGGTAGCCGTCATCATCCGTGCGGCCCATCACGGTTACCTCGCCTATTTCCTGACCATGGCGCTCCTCATCATCGTCGAGCAAGCCATAAGTCACTACTCCGTTTCGGGTAAATATTTCTAAGGCGGCTTGCCCAAGAGGGCCCGCACCAAAAATCATCACAGGTTTGTCCATGCCAGGTAGCTTAAATATAGCCGCAAAGGTACTGACAAATAGGAAATGAAACTTGTAGAAGTGAATTCCGTTAGGTTACTTTGAAATACAAAGTACTTCGAATGAAAGAAGATCAGAATTATCAAGAAGACCTTACGCACATCCGGGACATCATGGAGCGGAGTTCGCGTTTTCTTTCGCTAAGCGGGCTATCTGGTGTAATGGCCGGGATCTATGCTCTGGTAGGTGCGGTTTTGGCCTTTTTGATTCTGAACCAACGGGAAGAATTACCCCAATGGAAGCGGTTGCACCCAAATGATCCTTTCATTGCTCAGCAAATGGCCGTGCTGGGCATCATTATTTTGGTAGCCGCCGTAGGCACGGGGTTCTATCTCAGCAGAAGGCGAGCCCGAAAAATGGGGGTGAAATTTATGAGTGCCACTGGCATGCGGCTCATCATCAATCTGCTGATACCCTTGGGCACCGGAGGGCTATTTGTACTCATGATTACCTACCAGGGGTACTACGGACTGGCTGCGCCACTCATGTTGATTTTCTATGGCCTGTCTTTGCTGAATGCCTCTAAATATACCCTGCCAGATATCCGGTCGCTGGGTATAGCCGAGGTGATTTTAGGGCTCATAAATACTGCATTCATTGGGTACGGCCTATACTTCTGGGCAGTGGGCTTTGGGGTGTTGCACATTATATATGGCGTGGCTATGTACCAGAAATACGAGCGGTGAAATCCATCATAGACAAACTAAATAAGGCCTTCGAAAACCGGGTACGGTTAGGCATTATGTCTGCCCTGATGGCCAATGATGAGGTGGACTTCAACCAACTCAAAGACTTGCTAGGGGTGACGGATGGCAACTTGGCCAGTCACCTAAAGGCGCTCGAAGAGAAGGAATTTATTGAAACCCGAAAGCAGTTCATCGGGCGGAAGCCCAATACCCGCTACCGGGCTACTTTGAATGGCCGGCAGGCCTTTCAGGCACACCTGGATGCGCTGGAAGCTTTACTAAAAGGACAGTAAAAAATTTTAAACATATACTTTGAAATACAAAGTACTTTCAACAATCAGATTATGGAACAGTCTTCAAACACTCCCCCACCTACTCTACTGGACCGACTCAACCGCTGGGCAGGCCAGTCGGTCATGCTCAAAATGGCTACCATCAGTATTTTGGCTTTGCTGCTACTGATCCCCCTTATGCGGGTACAAAATCTGGTGTACGAACGCCAGCAGCGCAAACAGCAGGTAGTAGAAGAAATCAGCGATTCGTGGTCTGGCACCCAAGGGATAGCCGCACCTGCTTTAGTAATACCCTACGTCACCTACGAGAAGGTAGACAATGAGATGAAACGCCAACAGCACCAACTGATGGTACTACCAGAAACGCTGGACGTAGTGGGCGACATGACAACCGAAAAACGCGCCAGGAGTCTGTTTGAAGTAGTACTGTACACCACAGACCTTAGTTTTGAGGGGAACTTTGTTCTACCGGATTTCATGAAGGTGGCCAATGTGCCGGATGCCCAAGTGCAATGGGACCGTGCGTATTTAACCTTTTCGTTATCCGACAAAAATGGTATTACCTCTACCCCTACCATTGACTGGAATGGGGAGGTATTGGCCTTTGGCCCGGGAGAGAATGTGTTGGTAGGCAGTGGGATGACTCTCCCGGAGCCATCCGGGGTCAATCCTTACCGCGGGTACTTCAGCAAGGAGTCCTACTACTCTTCGGGCTTTAAGGTAGCGGCTCCCTTGCCCGTTGACCATTCAGAATCTATCCCTTTTCAGTTCCAGCTGGACATACGCGGCAGCGGAGAGCTAGCCCTCATCCCTATGGGTAAGGAGACTACCTTCCAACTTACCAGCCCTTGGCCCTCCCCTAGCTTTGCCGGGGAATACATCCCCACGGAGCGCAAAATCACGGATGAGGGTTTTACGGCCGAGTGGAAAGTGAGCTATTTGAACCGGGGATTCCCTCAGTATTCCAATGACTTCATTAAGCAGCATACTCTGGAGTCCAGCCTGTTTGGGGTCCGCTTGGTAGAACCAGTAGACGGTTACGTACAGACAGAACGCAGTGTGAAATATGGTATTCTCATCATTGCCCTCACCTTTCTATCGTTCTTCTTGATGGAGGTCATTTCCAAGAAACGAATTCACCCCTTCCAATACATCTTGGTAGGCGTTGCCTTGGTGGTATTCTACACCTTGCTAGTGGCCATCTCAGAGCACATTCTGTTTGGTTGGGCCTACCTTATCTCCGCTGCGGCTACCATTACTTTGATTACCTTCTATATTTCAGCCGTACTGAAATCAGCTAAGCTTACGATTACCCAAGGAGCTGGCTTGGCCATCATTTACACTTTCATATTCGTGATTCTGCGACTGGAAGACTATTCCCTTCTCGCAGGAAGTGTAGGCTTATTCTTACTGGTAGGTATTCTGATGCTACTTACCCGTCGGGTCAACTGG
>JBCBHI010000404.1:0-5124 GCA_038525885.1 Bacteroidota bacterium | reverse complement strand
CCACTCATACCCACAGGGTCCTTAATGCCGTCTTCGTAGTCTACCGTATAGTCTTGAGGCATTACGTGGATGATCTCGGTACCCGGAGGAGTCACCATGCGGTACATATCCTGCGTCATGCGGGTTACGTCCTCTACAGTGATTTCATCGTCCTCTTGAGACTGGCGGGTGTAGGAACCGGGTTGCATAAAGGACTTGATGTGTTGTCCGGCAATGCCTACGTTCACGACGCGGATGTTGATGCCCGACTGCTCTTCAGCTTCCTGAATAGCCCGCTCGATGCCCTGGATGGTCTTGTCAATATTGGACACGATGCCTCGCACTACACCGTCACTTACGGCTTTGCCCATGCCCAAAACTTCCAACTTACCGTATGCATTTTTGCGTCCTACGATGGCGCATATTTTGGTTGTCCCGATGTCGAGACCCACTACAATTTTGTCGTTTTCCATGCCTGCTCGCGTTTTATTCACAAATGATTTGATCCTGATATTTTAGATTCACCCGGTTGTAGGCGTTCCAGCCTTTCACCGGGAGAATGCGTTGGTAAAAGATTTTTAGCTTGTTCAATTTCGTTTCGATATCCTGGGGCGGGCCAAACTCAATGAGTTGTTTGGATACCTGCGGATACATCACGATGTCCTGATTATTATCTATTTCTAGTTGGGCAATCTGCGCCCGCCAAAACTCATCGTCATCCAGATATTGCAGCAATTGCAATAGCTCAGGATAATGCTCCCGGCCCAGGTCCTCTTTCATCAGTTCGGCTGCTAGCCCACCACTGATGAGCACGGTACGGGCCGTGTACCGATCCAAAACAGGCAGGATGGTGCCTTCGGCGGATATGTAAGCATCCACCCCGTCGGGCCGTACTATTCGGGCAATGGGTTGGGCCTGCCAGGCATCAACCCGCAGGTTGCCTTGCAGGTCTTTGCTCACCTCCGAATACCGGATGAACTTGTGCATTTCAACTCGCTCCTCTAGCATCTTCAGGTCCATGTCCTGATACATGGCGCCCATTACGGGTTCCATCCCGCCGTCGGTCATCAAGAGGAGAATATCCTTCTCGTCCAGGAAGAAGTGCTCAAACTGATCGTGGATGCGGATATCAATCTTGTTGATCTGCACCGTCTGCTGCCGGCTTTCTACAAACCCGATGCTGACGAATAGCATGAGGCCTCCCATACTCCACAGAATGGTCTTTCGCAGTCCGGTATTTATCGCTTTCCACTTCATGCCTCTAGCTGCGCTTTTATGGGTTGTACCAATTGATCGATATCCCCTGCACCTACCGTGAGTAGTACAGGGCGGGTTTTCTCGGCCAAGACCGACAAGACTTCTTCCTTTTGCACCAGCTGTTTTTCGGCCGTTATGGAAGGGATTAGCATCTCAGATTCCACCCCCGCTATGGGCAACTCCCTTGCGGGGTATATGGGCAACAGCAATACCTCATCTGCTAAGCTCAAACTTGCCGAAAAGCCCTCTGCAAAATCTCGCGTGCGGGAAAACAGATGAGGTTGGAAGATGGCCGTAATGGCTCTGCCTGGATACAAAGCGCGTACACTTTTCAGCAGTGCCTCGATCTCGGTGGGGTGGTGTGCGTAGTCATCGATATAAATCTGGTCCTCTGTCCGCACCACATATTCAAACCGGCGCTTTACGCCCCGGTAGCTGGCCAGGGCTTCACGCAGTGCATCAGCAGAAAGGCCTAGCTCTAAGCCAATTCCAAGGGCCGCCACCGCATTTTCCACGTTATGGAAACCGGGCATTGGAAGGGTGAACGTACCCTGATTTTCAACCCCCCGTACCAATTCGAACTGGAACTGATCGCCCACAGGTAGTACTTTTTCGGCCCGCAATTCGCCTGCGTCAATGCCATATAGTTCCGCCACTGCGCCGTCCTTCCCTTCGGGGAATAGAATGGGTTGAGTCCGGGTTTGAAGGAACACCCGTCCTTGGCCGTCTACTTGCTGCACAAACTCACGAAAGCTATCGTGCAGAGCAGAGGCTTTGCCATAAATGTCCAGGTGATCAGCATCGCAGGCCGTAACCACGGCCAGGTTGGGATGCAGATGTAGGAAGCTGCGATCAAACTCGTCGGCTTCGGCTACCACTACGGCCTCTTGAGTCTCGTTTAGCAGCAAGTTGCTGTCGTAGTTGACGGTAATGCCCCCCAGGAAGCCCGCCACGTCGCGCCCACAGGCACGTAGCAAATGGGCAACCATGCTGCTGGTGGTTGTTTTACCGTGCGTACCCGCAATAGCCACTGTGAAGAAGCCCTGCGAAATCAAGCCCAATACCTGCGCTCGCTTTTGGATGGTGTAGCCTTGCTCCCGCAGCCAAGCCCACTCCTGGTGGTCCTTGGGTATGGCAGGGGTATATACCACCAGCGAATGCTCCCGGTCGGCCCTCACTGCCTCGGAAATCAAGGCTGGATCGTCCTCAAAGTGCACCGCAATGCCTTCGCTAACCAATCGGTCGGTCAGGACCGTAGGCGTACGGTCATACCCCGCCACCTGAAACCCATTCTGGTTGAACCAGCGGGCGAGTGCGCTCATGCCGATGCCCCCGATGCCGAGGAAGTAGACGTTATGAAGGTGCTCGAATTTCACTGTTTGATTAGACTCAGTACTTCGTTTGCAATGGTTTCTGCCGCTTGGGGTTTTCCCAAGGGTGCTATGTTTTCGCGCAAAAGCGCCTGTTTTTCTTCGTTATCCAGTAACATCAAAGCCCCATCTACCAGGACTTCTTTGGCTTCCACATCTTTTACTAGCAGGGCGGCTTCTTTGCTTACTAGCGCCCGGGCATTTTTGGTTTGGTGGTCCTCGGCCACGTTGGGCGAGGGTACCAGTATGCAAGGCTTCTGTACAATGGCGATCTCGCTTACGGAGAGGGCTCCTGCCCGGCTGATGACCACGTTGGAGGCTGCATAGGCTAGGTCCATTTCTTTCAGGAACTCTACCATCCTCACCTGCGAAAGGTCCATGGCCTGGGTGCATTCTTTCATCTCCTCATAGTAGAAGCGGCCCGTCTGCCAGATTACCTGTACCCCCCGCTCAATCAACTTGGGCAGGCCGTTCACCAGGGCTTCGTTTAGGGTTCTGGCACCCAGACTGCCGCCAATGATGAGCAGGGTCTTTTTATCAGCCGAAAAGCCGAAGTGTGCCAGGGCCTTGTTTCGCTTCTCCTCGGCCAGCACGATGTCTTGCCGAACCGGATTGCCCGTGAAGACTAGCTTTTCCTTTGGGAAGAAGGATTCCAGCCCGTCGTAGGCCACACATATCTTGTCTACCCGAGGGGCCAGCCACTTATTGGTCAGTCCCGCGTAGCTGTTCTGCTCTTCTATCAGGGTTGGGATCTTCTGCCGGGTTGCTGCATACAATAGGGGGCCACTGGCGTACCCACCCACCCCAATGACGGCGTCAGGCTTGAATTTCTTCAGTTCTTTGTCTGCCCGAAAAAGGCTTGCCAGTAGCTTGTAGGGCCACATCATGTTTCTCAGCGTCAGCTTCCGTTGAATACCCGTGATGTTTAGGCCAATAATCTCATACCCAGCCTGTGGTACCTTCTCCATCTCCATCTTGCCCAGCGCACCCACAAACAGAATATGGCAATCGGGATGCTTGGCCCGCAGCGCATTAGCAATCGCAATCGCCGGATACACGTGCCCGCCGGTTCCTCCACCGCTGATCATGAATTTCAGTGGGGTTTGGGTAGCACTTTCGGAGCGATATGGTTGTTGTTCTGTTGCCATTCCTTTGTTAGAAGTCAGAATTGAGAAGCGGGAAGCGAGAAGCGAGAAGATTTTCCTACACTACTCATATGCTTTGTTTGATTTTATAGACATAGGATTGAAGCATTCGGCTTACCTCATCGAGTTGATTCAGTTCCTGCTCAGGATCCGCATATCCCAGGTCCTTCGCCAGAATGAAGTAGTAGTGTACTTCATCCAGAGAACCCTGACTGATATTCATAAAGCGGGCCTTATCCGCTTTCCCTACTTTGCGAAATCCCTCAGCGATATTGGCGGGCACCGATACCGCAGCACGTCGAATCTGTGAGGTTAACCCGAACAGTTCCTCTTTTGGAAAAGTCTTGGTCAGACGATAAACCGCCAACGTAAGCTGGTGTGCTTTCTGCCAAACCCGGAGGTCCTGAAAGCTCTTCGCCTTATTGCTCGTATCGCCTTGAGTTCCACTCATACTTCTGTGTTCTGAATTCTGTGTTCTGTATTCTTTAATTTTTTCTTCTCGCTTCTCACTTCTGGCTTCCCGCTTCTATACCATGGCATTCCTCGGATTTCCACTCATGGTATTGATATCCTCATCAATCTCTCCACGGCTGACGGACAGGATGATGCCCATGGCCACGCCCGTGAAGAGGAGGCTCGTTCCTCCCATACTCACAAGGGGTAGGGGAAGTCCGGTGACAGGGCCTAGCCCTACGGCAACGCCCATGTTGATTAGTGCCTGGATGACCAGCATAAAGCTGAGTCCGGCGGAAAGGAGTCCGCCGAAGGCCCGGTCCGAATTGGCGGCGGCCTTCATCCCCCGGTAGAGCAGGAGGAGGTAAAGCAGCAGTACAAAGCCTCCGCCTACCAGGCCGTATTCTTCCACGATGATGGCGAACACAAAGTCTGAGTAGGGGTGGGGCAAAATGTTTCTCTGAGTACCGTTGCCCGGCCCTTTGCCGATGACGCCACCGGTGGCAATAGCGATGTAGCTTTGCTCGCTTTGGAAGCCTACCTCTCCTTCCATAAATCGCTCAATCCGTGCCATTACGGTATCACCCCGCTGTCCTAGTTTCAGGGCGATGCCTCCGGCTAGTACGCCCACCAGAATGAGCATAGCCAGGTATTTGGTAGGTACGCGGCCGATGAACATGAGTAGCATACAGGTAGCAAATAGCATAGTGGCGGTACTCACGTCGGTCATGGCGATGAGCCCGCAGATGATGCCACACCAGGTTAGAATAGGGATTAGGGATTCCTTCAGGTCGCCAATGTTGTGCTGCCGCTTGCTTAGCATAGCGGCCAAGTTGCTAATGAGGGCTAGCTTGGCTAAATCGGAAGGCTGGAAGGCCTGATTAATAATCGGGATGGTGATCCAGCGGCTGGCGCTGTTG
>JBCBHI010000403.1:0-5175 GCA_038525885.1 Bacteroidota bacterium | reverse complement strand
CCCGTTTTACCTACATAACCAATCTCCTGCCCTTGGCGTACCCTCGTACCGGGCTTCATGCCGCTGGCAATCTTGTTCATGTGCAGGTACTGGGTGGTGTACACACTGTTATGCCGAATCTTAACGTAGTTACCGTTGTACTGACTGTAGCGTGCCTCAATCACTACGCCATCGCCTACAGAGCGAATAGGTGTATTCTTTGGTGCGGCGTAGTCGGTACCCAGGTGGGCTTTGTAGCGGCGTTGCACAGGGTGGAAACGACGCAAGCTATAGCGTGAGCTAATGCGCGTATAGTCCAACGGTGCTTTCAGAAATTGCTTTCGTAGGCTACCGCCCTCCTCGTCAAAATAGACATCGCCTTGGCCTTGGTCATAATATACTGCGTAGTAGGGGCTGTTTTGGTGTTCGAACACCGCACCCAATATGCGGCCAATGCCCACGGGTTTGCCTTCGATTTGATACTCTTCGTAAATGACTTTGAAACGGTCTTCCTTCTGTAGGTGGAAGAAGTCTACTTGCCAGGCATACACATCTGCCATGGCATTGGCTAGATGCGGTAAGGCATCTGTGTCCATGAGGGTTTCGTACAGGCTGCTGTAGATAACGCCCGAGCTCATTACCTCCACGGTGTCCACCGGACGGCGCACGCGTGATACGTAGATGGAGTCTACGAAGTTAAAAACTACGTATTCGAAGGGGCTAGGCTCGTAAACAAACTGCTCGGCAGGCAGGGTAGTATCAGGATCGGCTATGAAGGCGTAGGACTTCTCACTGGCAAAGCTGCGAACGTCGAAAATTCCCTTGGCGCGGTTTACCGCAGTGCGAATGGATTGGAAAGGAATTCCGTGGTCTTCCAACAGATCGCCCAGGAACTGATTGCGCTTTACTACCCCTTCCACGACGCGCTTACGATCTACGTCGAACCCATAGAGTACCCGCAAGGGTTCCATTTCGGGGACCGTGGTCAGGGTATCGCGTGTACCTACCCAGTTGGCATCCACTTCCTCAGTACCCACGTAGCGGGTACCCAACCATACGGTCAATCCTACCAGGCCAACTACCGCAGCCAAGGCCAATCCTTTCTTCATCGTAAGCTTATTTGCTTAGAAAAATACCAAACCTGATCAAAGAACGAAAAAGTTAGGTAATAAAAAAAGAGACTTAGTTCATAAGTCTCTTTTTTTCAATAAGTTAAATTAAATGATTTAAAGTCAAGCTTATGGTTCTCATTGAGCTTGAGCCAGCTTGTTTACCTGCCCGGAGCTGAAAGCGGTCTGTCCTGCATCCAGGTATTCCACAAACTCACCCACATCAGGCGTGTAACCAATGGGGTCCACAAGTACCTTCTCTTCGTGGTCCAGAATGAGGTAATAAGGCTGTGCATTGTTGTTTGCCCGCTGGAGCTCTACATCCATATTCTGTAGCCCAAGGGTTCGCTTCAGTCGGTTGTCATAGGCCGAAATGTACCACTGCTCTTCGTTGAGGGTGGTTTTGTCATCTACATACATGGCTAGCACCACGAAGTCCTCCTTGAGGCGATTCATTACAGGACGCTCAGACCATACGTTGTCCTCCATCTTGCGGCAGTTCACGCAGCCGTGCCCGGTAAAGTCAATAAAGAGCGGTTTGCCTTGGGCGCGTGCGCAGGCCAGGGCTTGCTCGTAATCAAAGTAACCCTGTAACCCGTGAGGGAAATGAAGGATATCCGAATACATAGGGTCTTCGCAACCTTCCTCGGCGTACAATCCGGATTGCCCGCCTTCCTCTCCACGGATGAGCGCGGCCAGATCAAAATCATGAGTAGTGGTGGGAGGTAGTAAGCCTGCCATGGCTTTGAGGGGCGCCCCAAACATGCCGGGGATGAGATACACTACGAAGGTGAAGCAGAAAATGGACATCACCAGCCGGAACACGGAGATGGTTTCCAGTTTGCTATCGCCAGGCAAGCGCAGCTTGCCGAGCAAGTAGAAGCCAAGCAAGGCGAAAATGGTGATCCAGATGGCCAGGTTTATCTCCCGGTCTAGCAGGCCCCAACCGTAGGCAAGGTCCGCAATGCTAAAGAATTTGAAGGCGAGGGCAAGCTCAACAAAGCCCAAAACCACCTTTACGCTGTTGAGCCAACCGCCAGATTTGGGCAGGTTTTTCAAGAGCCCAGGAAAGAAGGCGAAAAGGGTAAAAGGAATGGCGAAGGCTGAGGAAAAGGCCAACATACCTAAAATGGGCTTGAGCCGCTGACCGCCTGCTGCCTCTACGAGGATAGTACCCACGATGGGCCCGGTACAGGAGAAGGAAACAAGTACCAGGGTGAAGGCCATAAAGAACACTCCAATCAGGCCTTTGCGGTCGCCTTGTTTGTCCATCCGGTTCACCATACCGCTAGGCAGATTGATTTCGAACAGGCCGAAAAACGAGAGGGCGAAGACCAGGAATACCGTGAAGAAGATCATGTTGGGTAGCCAATCTGTAGACAGACTATTCGCGGTACTGGGCGTCATAAATGGGGCCAAGACCACCCCGAACATCACATAGATGAAGATGATGGAGAATCCATAAAATAAAGCGTAACCTTTTTTACCCTTATTGGTGAAAAAGCTGACCGTAAGTGGGATCATGGGGAACACGCAGGGCGTGAGTAGGGCAGTGAGCCCGGCCAAGAAGGCGATAATCATGAAACCCCAGTAGTCCACCGTTTCCTTTCCCTGGTCCTCGCTAGTGAGGAAGGTATCCATTTCTACCACGGGCTTACCTTCTTGGGTATCTACTACCCGGCGGCCTATGTCACCTTGAGCCATATCCATGGCTGGGCTGGATGGTTCCGCTTCTGCGGGAGCAACATCAACGGCGGATTCTTCCCCTGCAGGTATACTGGTGATGGATTCCCCAAGTGGAGAGGATACCACTTCAGGCTCCGCTTGCGCTGGGGCAGCAGGGGTAGGGTTCTCAGCAGGAGCTGGCGTTTCGACTACTACCACTTTTTCTGGTTCTGGGGTAGTCTCGGGAATGGCGGCTCCGGCGCCTACAGAAAGCCCTGATAGGGCAAAATCACCGTAAATTGGAATGCATTGCCCATCTACTACGGTACAGACTTGTCCGGCATACTCACCCTTGACTCCTTCGGTGGCGAAGTCAGTGGACAGGATTTTAATTTTTTGGCGGAACTGCGCTTTCTTGATGAAGTAGGTAACATCGCCCTTCCAGGTATCGTCGTATTTCTCCTTAGGGTTGATGGGAATCAACCCCCCTACCAACTCGTAGCTATCGGAGGCATCAAAATTGGTTTCTACCTGGATAGGTCCCAGATCGGGATCAAAGTCATTGCTATACAGGTACCAGCCGCTTTCGATGTCGATGTTGAAGACTACCTCGATCTCATCACCAACCTGGGCTTCGAAAACCGAAAACTCGTACTGCCAAGTGGTAGGTTCGGCCAGTTGGCCCCAGGCCAAGGCTGGGAAAAATGCAATCGCGAAAGCAATCCAAGTCCGCATCCTGATGTTATTCAATGGTTTTAATACAAATACTACTAGGGTAACGAAATAAAGGTTCTGAAGTTGAGATTCCTAGCCGACGTTTCGATTTGCTGGCTGGTAGGTAGTGCGGTGGTATAGATGGCCCAGCCAAATGGCAAAATGTAGGGTTTTGTGGAAACACGTTGGATACAACAACAGAGACTAACGGAAGGAGGGCGTAAGTCCTGACTTACTGGGAGTAATTACCATATAGTCAGGGTAAAGCATCAATATTAACGATGAAAATTCGATATTTGCATAAGTGGTCATGTACATATGCAAGCGATTCAATGAGTCATTAAACCTTGGCATATTTTGAATGAACTTATGAGTGTTGGATTAGAATTCAATTTTAATTGATGTAGAGGAGTGCAGTTTTCTGAATTCACTTTCCGATATGTGATCACAATTGTGCTGGCTTTTATCCTACTGCTGCCGCTTTCTCTAGCTATTGCGCACTTCATTAAGAACAGATTTAAGAAGCCCAATAAGAATTCCAGAGTGTAGGCCCCAAAAAAGAACTGCAGGCAAAGGCATGATTACTCGGGGTTTTGCATGAGCGATGGAGGCTTTGTTTGAGCTCATGCCGGCTGGGCCAGGGACGAGCCTGGAGGCTCTGACCATCCGTGATTCCGGGCAAGGACGCCCGAAACAGGGCTATGGCTAGCCGGGATAGCGAGTGCCGAGAGCGCGGCTCCTGTGTTTTTGTAGGAGTGAAACGAACGAAAAACACAGGAGACATGCCCAAAGACTTCTCTCAAATCTGATAGTGATCCCCGAAACCGAGCCTTCTAGAATTATTCAATGACTTTCTCCTGCCCGCTGCCAGAGTGCAGGAAGAGGATATTGGCCAGGCCTTCATAGTCCTGGAAAACCTCGCCCCCTTTTTGCTTGAGTTGTTCTGGTAGGAAACCCACCATCACCAAATCGGCTTCGGCAGAACGCTCCTTAATCACGTCGCGCTTGCGGGTAGTCTCTTGTCGGGAAACCACCTCGATGTTTTGGGGCGAGATGGGAATACGGCCGTCACGCGTGAGGGCTTCTAGTTTTTTGCGCTGTTCGCCTAGTTCCTGCTCCGGGAAAATGGCAAAGATCTTAATCTGGGCCCGTTTCCAGTCCGGGTGACCTAGCATAATGTAGGCCAACAGAATCATGAGGTTGGCGTTCTGGTAGTCGTTTTGGCCGATCCAGATGTGAACGGAACTCCGGTAGCCAAAGCCACGCTCGGTACTGCACAGGATTCCAATGTCGAAATTGGAGGCCTTTACCAGTTTCATGTTCTCCAGTATGATGTTGAGCTCCTCCTCTTTGTCACGGGCATACTCAAAGAGGAACATGTTGTTGTCCTTGCCGGATACGCCGGGCATCTGGATGGACTGGGCAATGGCGGTGGTATAGGAGGGGGAGATAAGGGTGTTCAAATACACGTTGGACCGACTGGCCTCGCCCAGATGAATCAACCTTTTGAGGGTGGTGCGGGCCTCCTGATGGGTATCGCGGCTTACGTAGCCATTGAGGTAGTGCAGGTAGGTACCGAACCCGTAGCGGTGCGATATGTACCGGATCATGTCGAAGGCCGCACTGCGTTTGAAGGTAGAATCGGATATGCAAATAGATCGGAAGGGGTAGTGTAGGGCAAGGGTTGTGTCTTGCGTGTTGTTGGGGG
>JBCBHI010000402.1:0-5188 GCA_038525885.1 Bacteroidota bacterium | reverse complement strand
GTTGCTACCCTTGGCTACCTCAAAAAAGGCCTCGCCTTCCAGGCTCACCGCACGGCGCGCCCACCACCAGTAGGGTTGGTAGCTCAGGCGGGTATCAGTATTCAGCTGCACCGTAGAGCCATCTGGCAAAGCCACCGTGGCCAGTTCCCCGCTGGTCACTTCCACCGTACGGGTATACAAACGGGCCGTCAGGGTAAGCAACACCAGCAAAGCTACCGAGGCAGCTATACTAAGCGGTATGCTGCCCAAGGGGATGATCTTGGCCGACCGCTGTGGCGTGGGAGCCGTTTGGGTTTGGGCCTGTAGGGCAGCCCATACGTCCTCCTTGCTCCGGGGGTGCTGCACCTCCACGCGGCCAAACAGCTCGCGCTCCTCGTCATTCAGCCAGTCCTCGGTGGGTATATTGTTCCCTGTCATGCGTCCAATAGTTGGCGGAGGTCTTGCAAGGCCCCTTTCATGCGTTTTTCTACGGCTTTCACGGTGAGGCCCAGCCGCTGGGCTATTTCCGGGTAACTCAGGTGCTCTACCCGGCTCAACAGATACACTACCCTACGTTTCTCGGATAGCCGGGCCAGTGCCCGTTCGTAGCATTCCTTTAGCTCCTGATAGTGCAGTTTGTCCTCCGTGCTGTTGTGCTCTTCAGTCCACTGCAGTTCCAGTCGGTACTTCTCGGCGCTACCCTGCTTGCGGTACTGCGAAATCCACGCCTCGTTGGCCACCTTGTACAGCAAGCTTTTCGTTCTCTCCCCCTGATACTCCAAGCCCTTCTCCCACACCTTCATATAGGCCTCCTGTACCAGGTCGGTCGCCAGGTCGCTGTCTCCGCAGCGGTAGGTCAGGTAGTTGCGCAGTTCGTCAAACCACCGGTCAAAACAACTTTTAAACTCAGTCTGTGTCAAGGGCAGTCAAGGAAGAAAAGCGACCGCGGAGGTCGCAGCCGCTTCATAAAGGTACTCCAAGATATGTATTCGATCCTATCCCAAGTACCTGCCTACGATTGGGTGGGTATGATTTATTCGCAAGCTTCTCTTAGTGCCATCAGCTCCTCTTCGCTATTGGCCGTAGCTGTGGTGCCGTCTTGGTACTCTACCGTTACCGGGAACACCAGGGCAGGGCGGTCCGTAGCATCCGGATTGGCCTCGTACCAGGCCTTCACCTGGGCCTTATCCTCCTCGCTGTTCAGGGTAATGGTACTGCCGTCAGGCATCGTAACGCTGTGGGGGAAAGCCAGGCGGAAGCAACGGCGTCCGTCGGGGCGGCATTCCTCTTGCAGGGCACGTAGTTCCTCCACACTCGTGATCGAAATCACCTCTCCGGCCTGGTCCGTCACCTCAATAGGGAATACAGGCTCTGGCTTCTCCGTAGCATCAGGATTGGCCTCGTACCAAGCCTTCACCAACTCAAAATCGTCCTCGCTGGTAAGCGTAATCGTGCTCTCATCAGGCATTACCAAGTCTACCGGGAAGGTGACATCGAAACATTCCCCGCGCAACAGCCCGCCTCTGCGGCCACGTCGTCCACGACGGCCCTCACGGTTGCACTCTAGCTCCTCTCCGTCCGTATCAAAGAAGGTGGTAGTCTCCGATAGATCCGCCGTGCGCTGCAAGTCCACCTGAAAACCCTGGTCGGGCGCGCTCAATATCCGAATGATGGCGTATTCGCCGTACTCACTGTTGAGCACCTCCTGTGCCGCCTCGGGCAAGTCCTCCAGCGAGACTTCTTCCTTATCCAATGCCTGCTCAATCGCTTCTACCAGGGCGTTGTTGCCGAATAGTGGGCCCATTCCTTCCGTACAGCTGTAGAGAAAACTGGCACTCAATAGCACCACCAACATCAAGCTTACCTTTTTCATAGTGTTACGCGTTATCATTTATGTGTATGTGTTTTTGAACACCTTTACACCGCATAACTCGGCCACCCCCCTACCTTTTGCTCAGAAAAAACTTGAAGAAATTTCCAGAATAGCCATAAGGAACTGATTATCAGCATAATAAAAACCAAAGAATCAATAACTTTTCTTAAGCAATAAACAGAATGGAGTTAAAAATAGTGGGCGTGTCCCCCTTCTCCACGGGAGGCAGGTAGCAAACTACCCTTCCTGCCGTGGAGAAGGGCGCCGTGCTCTCACGCCTCGCTTTCCCGGCTTTCGGCAGCCCTGTTTCAAGACTCCTGCATTTGAATCACGGCTGGTCAGAGCCTCCAGGCTCATTCATCGATAAGCCGGCATGAGCTCAAGCAAGCGTTCCATCACTCACGCAGAAAAACAAAAAGTAGATTCCATCCTTCAATCCGACCTGCGCGTTCAGCTAGCGAAGGGACAAAAACACGGCGTTGAAAAGCTACTGTCGCATGGCTCCGGCCATGTGACAAATTCCCGCGCCAGCCTCCAGGCTGGCAAAAACCAGATCGGTCGAGACCTCCAAACCTTATAGGTTTCCAAAACCTATAAGGTTTATTGTTTTTCAGCTTAACCCTTACTGATTGCCACTTGGCGAATAGACAATCCCCACTTCCCAATTTAGGGAGGTCTGAAAAACCAAATTCCGGTCAGGGATCAGCCAGGCAATGTTAGCCCGGCAAAAACTAGTGAATGGCAGGTTCAGTTTCCGGTTGAAATCATAGCCAAGCCCAAAAGCCAAATTGGGCAACACCCCTAGTTGGGTGGTCTGGCTGATGGTAGTTTCTTCGGTATCAAAGTCCCAAATCTCCGTTTGGTGCACCGTCAGTTCCGGGCCTATCCCCAGGTAGCTTTCCGCTATCAGACCAAAACCGGCCGTATATCGTTGCCCAACTCTGGCATTCAACCCTACACCCGTTTGCCGCTTGCTTTGCGAATAAAACTGTAGGAATACCTGCCCGATGGTTTGAAAATTATGCTGCTGAGCCAAGCACCTTTCCACCCCCACTTGCATTCCAGGATGCCCACCTTTGAAGGCATAATACCCCAAGGAGTATCCCAGCCCACGCTGGGTGCTTTCCGCTTCTAAGGGGTTTTGCGCTGAACTCACCAATGGCATTATACTAATGGCAACCAGTAGGAGGAATCTTCTCATCTTTCGTGAATTTCATCAAACCAATCCTTGACGTAAGGCAGCGCCTCCAGAATAGACTCATCGTGCGAAAAAGGACCCAAATTGAATATTTTCACATTCCCTCCATTCGCTTGCATATACTGGTAAGCATCCTGTGAATCCTCCGGAGAAACATCCTTGTCGGCCGAACCATAATACAACCGAAGCTCATGCTGGGGCACAAATTGATAGATTTCATTTTCCTGAATAGCCCTGACCATCCAGTGGTTGCTATCCCGGTTTTCGATGGCCTGTATGAATGCCGGCTGCACAAACGCAGAAAGCGAATCCGGTAGGTTCTCAGTGAGGAAGTCAGCCCCTTTCGTTCCGTCAAACCAACTACTGACCTGATCCGCAAAGGAAGGTTGAATAATATGGTCTACAGGCTCATTATAAATATGAGCAAATGCGTTGGCCGCCAGACCAATGTAGGTCATACTGTTAATGCTTTTATTCTGCAAGGCATAAGGAAAACTGATTTCATCCAGATTATAAGCTCCCGAAATAGCAGCCGTCCCCTTCAGTTCCAGTTGTGTAGGATTGCCCTCCTCCAAATACCTTTGTACGGCTACGGAGGCCCCACCTCCTTGCGAAAAACCAGCCAAAAACAGCTGCATATTCGCATCGTTGGTCAGTGCATTTAAAACCGTTTCTCCTATTCTCAACAGATCTACCACCGTACGGGTAGTACTCTCCATATGATAGTACGGGTGCACCTCAGTGGATATCCCCAAACCGATATAATCCGCCGCAACCAACACATAACCATCCCCACAAAACAGAGCACCCAATCCTATTCCTTCGTCCGGCGAGGGACTGGAAATAGAACCCGGTCGGTAAGTATTAGTGCCATGCTGCCAACTCACCAGTCCCTTGATCTCCTCCGTATGAGGTACCCCCACCAGCCCAGAAACCAGCACCTCCGAACTATCATAATTCAGGGTATAATAGCTGTAGCGGTACAGCGAAAAGTCGTTAGTAGTAGTAATGGGGGCCGCTGGGGAGGTGACCGCGAGCTGCAAAAACTGCATCGCATCTAGGTCACTGTACTCCCCCAGGTATTCAATCCTCGTTACCTGTCCTTCATAATCCAGTGTAGTGAGCACATCAAAATAAACCTCCTCGGGCGTGCACGCCCCCACAGCAATAAGCCAAGCCAAGGGATGTAATGAACGCCAAAAACTCTTCATGATTTCCAACATGTTCAGTGGAGCTTAAAGGGATAGCCAAGGTAATTACCGTTAGGCTTACCTACTGAGTACCAGACCCTCAATTGCCCCCAGAAGAGGCTTACAAATACTCTACGGACTCCATAAAACTCCCATGGGCTGGAGGCCTGAAGTCTCCATTAATCCGTATTGCGCGTTCTAAGCCAACGCAAAGACCAGTATACGGCGTTCAGAAAAAGCCCCATCATCAGGGTAACTCCCCAAGTCCGGGGATGCTGCAGAGGGTTGATCAGTCGGTCACCCAGATCGTACAGCAAGGCCATCGGTTCCGTCAGGATGTCCCAGCTATTCCAGCGCAGATAGCGCCCCACGTAGATACCAAAGCTGCCCATAAACAAGAAAGCCACCGAACATAGGCTAGCCATCCGTTTTCCCAGCCTTCGGCTTAGCAGTATTTCCAGGTCCCACAGACTAAGGAAACCAAACAATAAGCCCGTCCAGGCAAAAAGGAGGATCAGCACCAGATCGAACCACAAGGGCATACTGGTGGTATATTTCAAATGAAAAAGATCGGTGAGGATGTAGGGCGCATTGGGAAAGAAAAGCAGCCAGGCGGCTACCACCGGAGCCAGCACCAAACCGCGCCGTTCTAAACCTGGCAGCACCCTAACCAACGTAACCAAAGCCCAAGGCACAAAGGCCAAAAAGAGGTTCCAATTGAGGAACAAAAAGTGAAGCGTATCCGAAACTTGCGTTCGGTACAAGGAAAGAAAAATACTAGCTACCGTAAGAGCCCCCAAGAACACCGTTTCGGTGATTCTAGAGCGCTGTGTCAGTGTGAGTTGCATAGGCCTAGGCTGGTTATTCAATTTCTATAACGTAGCCCTGCCCTGCCAGATGCACCACTCATGGTTTTTGTGCAAAACTTCGGTCCTAACCTTCCCTCTG
>JBCBHI010000401.1:0-5215 GCA_038525885.1 Bacteroidota bacterium | reverse complement strand
CGGATTGAGATCCTGAAGGGGACCACCCCGGCCCATTCTATTGCCCCTAAGCGAGCCGAGAGCCATCTCGCTTAGGATACACCTAAGGAGCTAACCGTGTACCGTAGTGATGGAGAATTCATTGACGAACGTGAATTCACTCGGTTTGTCTATTGGGAGGATGAAATGGGCAGCTCTTCTTATTATTCTGAATATGGAAACGTGGCGCCAGGCAGCAATGGGGCAGACTGTATAGGGGTTTCTGACCCTGAGCAGATTCTCGAGAAAGTAATGGAGCCAATTTCGCCTTCTGGAAGGTTAACCACCTTCCCCGAGGGGGTCGCCCTATTGTTACCTAAGGGGATGGATTCTACCTACAATTGGCAGATCATTCAACAAAAAGTAGGGGAAAGAGAAGTATTGCTATTGGCAGACATGGGCGGCCAAGACGGCTCTTATTTGTTTATCCGACAGTTGGACCAAGAATGGATAGAGATCTATTCTGAAACAGGCACTGGCTTAGATCCTATTTTCTGGAATATTGCCACCTATCCCTTTCTTTTTCAAGGGAAGTTAATGTTTGGTCTTACCTACAGCATTCCTGACACAGGCTTCACCTGGGCGGTTCCTTTATACTTTGACGGGAACCAATACCGCACTTCCTCTACAGGTTGGTTGTACAAGGCATTATAATCTGTAGCTTCACGGCATGTTCACTGCCCATACCCACCAGTTTTTACTCGACCTGCAAGAGAACAATCAGAGAGAATGGTTCCAAGCGCATAAAGATGCTTATGAAGCATCTCATGCCGAAGCTATTGATTTTGCCGATGGCTTGCTGGCTATGATGCAAGAGCATGATCTGATTGAGACGCCTAGTGGGAAGAAAAGCTTGCTGCGCATTTACAGGGATACCCGGTTTAGCAAAGACAAGACGCCCTACAAAAACTATTGGGGTGGAGGATTTAGGAGGGCAACTGCCGCTTTACGGGGTGGGTACTATTTCCAAATTCAACCGGGGGGTTCCTACGTTGGGGGTGGCTTTTATGGCCCCAACAAGGAAGACTTACTGCATCTGAGGAAGCACATAGAACAGGATGCCGATTTGCTCCGTGAGGTGATTGATTCGGCCGACTTTAAAGATACTTTCGAAGTATTGCGGGGCGAGCAGGTCAAAAGTGCACCCAAAGGTTTTGCCAAAGACCACCCTAATATTGATCTACTGCGCTACAAGCGTTATGTAGTTCGGCACAATGTTCCTGATGAGATTGCCTTCAGTGCAGATATGGTAGCCTATAGCAATGGTATTTTTAAGAAAATACGTCCATTTTTTGATGCCATGAGTGAGTACCTCACTACGGACTTAAATGGAATTTCGTTGGTTTAGTAAGTACCTCTTCATTGCCCCCCTTCACTAGGAGACAATGCCCTCCCTGCCAAATATGGAGTGGGTAATTACACTCTTTGTCTCTTCCATTCATTTGCTGACATACTCCCGCGAGTCATCATCAACTTTCCCTTTGCCTTCCTTGGGTTAACATTCATTTACACTATTTGAATGTCAGTTAACGGCACGGTAGGTGTTCTATCCGTGTATGATAATGAGTTTGGTTTTCAATCCACATAGCAGCCAAACCCATGTAAGAGATGAATCCAATACACGGTTTTATGGCTTGCCAAGTTATTCTAACTCTCCTAATGGTTAAGTCGGTTCATTCTCGCGGCCTACCATGGTTTCAACCTAACATTGATGGCTTTGGGTGAACTCCAAGCTTGCTACAGCATACTATGCCTATATCCTATCCCTTTCCTAGGGTACGTAAAGCAAACAAGCCTGAAGTGTTTCGTCAGGTTTGTTTCTCACCCTCTTCCAGCCTATGAAAACAGCCGTCCTGCTTGCGTATTTTGCTCTTTGGGCCCTTAGCTCTTCAGTATCTGCCCAACCGGCTAGCTTGCATGAGTCTGGTGACCCATCTTCTACTGTGCTACTCACCAAGCAGCCTTTCCCTTTTGCCTTCGCTCTTGATTCGGTAAAAATTGGAGATGCCGTGGCTAGCTCTCAAAATGGATACCCACTGAGCTTGTGGCTCGACGGAGAACATGGCCGCAAACGAGTTCCACTGATTAGGGGCCATGCGCTTAATCGACAAGTAGATGATTTGCCGCTGGCAGCCTACAGTTGGCCCACCGGATACCAAGGTAGAGGTTGGCTAGCCATGTCCCAGAATGGGCGCTTTTATTGGGTGAATCCATCGCCCAAAAGTAGACGTAGCTACCACCGTCTGTATTCCTGGTCTGCTTATCCGTTTTTGGACAGTCTAAAAGGAGTGGAAACCCCACAGGGTTTTTATGGCCCTTTATCTACTACCGTAATCCCTACCCAAGGGCAATTGCATGCTCCCATAGAGGTGAAAATCCGCATTCCGGATTCTGAGTCTCATATATTTTACTTGATCTACCAACATCACCAAGAACTGATACCTTACAACTACCGGGAAGGGGAGGTGTACACCTGGATAGTATCTCCAGGGCAACGCACCTGGCTGTTTGGGTATGAACCTACTAGTGACTCAGGTCAGTTTCGGTTTGTACTGAAAAAACTGATGACAAGAAGGGAATTGATGGAAGCAGAAATGGAAACGCTGACGGGAATAGAAATTGCAGAGCGGGTGAAGATGCTGGTAGAGTAAGGCCTTTGCATGACTCACAAAAAATCGTCGGTAACTGCTTGGGCATTCTCCAAGCAGCCAACGACGTTCTAAGTATCAAATAAGGTCCTTTGGTACCAGAGAACCGACTTAAGGAAACTTAGGGAACTTGCTCCAGTCCGGGCTTCTCTTTTCCAGGAATGCATCGCGGCCCTCAGTGGCTTCGTCCGTCATATAGGCCAACCGGGTGGTTTCTCCAGCGAAAATCTGCTGACCTACCAAGCCGTCATCAATCAGGTTGAAGGCATATTTAGCCATTTTGGTAGCCGTAGGGCTCTTCTTCATGATCTCCTGTCCCCAGTCATAACTCACCTGCTCTAGCTCGACATGTGGCACTACTTTGTTAACCATGCCCATTTCGTAGGCTTCCTGAGCAGAATAGTTCATGCCGAGAAAGAAGATCTCCCGAGCGCGTTTTTGCCCAATTTGGCGGGCCAAATAGGCAGACCCGTACCCCGCATCGAAGCTGGCCACATCCGTGTCCGTTTGTTTGAAAATGGCATGCTCCTTACTGGCGATGGTGAGGTCACAGACTACATGCAGGCTGTGCCCGCCACCTACTGCCCAGCCGGGCACCACACATATCACCACCTTATTCATAAACCGGATGAGGCGCTGTACCTCCAGAATATTGAGCCGGGCAGGAGCAGCCGAGTCCTTGTAGCCCCGTTTGTCTCGCACGCGTTGATCCCCTCCCGAACAGAAAGCCCAGCCGCCATCTTTGGGCGAAGGCCCCTCGCCAGTGAGTAAGATCACACCTATCTCAGGGTGTTCGTGAGCATGGTGGAAAGCGTCCAACAGCTCCCCTACAGTAGTGGGGCGGAAAGCATTGCGTACTTCTGGTCGGTTGAAGGCAATACGGGCTACCCCGTTTAGTTGTTTGTAGGTAATATCCTGATAGTCCTTTACGGTTTTCCAGGGCAACTTAAGCTCCATAGGTTTCTCGCATTTGTTGTTTAAACCGATCGAATACCGCCGTGTTGGTTTCCATATCGGTGAATATTTCTAACAATTGGGAGCCCTTCACCTCCGACATAAAATCGGGCAAGGTGGCTTCCAATTCATCCATATTTTTTGCTGAGTGATATTCCATACCCCACTCTGTAGCCATTGTCTCAGCGGAGAGGGGCTGGTGGGTATCAAATAGATACTCTAATTCCGGGAGCTGCCGGGGCCCCTTAATCATTCGGAAGATACCCCCGCCATGGTTGTTGAGTACTACTATGCGGTGGTGATCCGAGGGCTCAGCTCCCCACCAGGCGTTCCGGTCATAAAAGAAAGCCATATCCCCGGTGAGTAGCATGCTCAGGCGACCTGCATAGGCCCCACGCTGGGTACTATTACTACCGTCAATTCCGGAGGTGCCACGGTTGGCAAACACCCTGATCTCCTGGCCCAGCTGGCCCAAGCCCTCAAAGTTGGCATATCGAACGGCCATACTATTGGCCAGATGCAAATCCGATAGTCTGGGTAAGGCTTTCAGAATATGGTGTACCGCCTGAAATTCATTGAAACTGCCGTCCGAATGGCTATGGAAATCTGCCAGTATATCATCCGCTTGCTTGTCTAGGGACTTGAAGAGGCTGAGGTATGCAGTCTGCCCCATAGTAAGAGAACTCTGCTGACTTAGCTCCCTTAAGAAAGTAGCGGGATTGGTTGGGATCACCCGTGTTAGGGATTGGAAAGGATCTGGGGTAGGAGCATCGTGCGGTTGAAGATGCCAATGTTCTTGTGGGGGGTATTCCCGCAGAAACAGCTTTACCTGTTTGGAAATAACGGATTTACCCAGGGTAATCAAGAGGTCGGGCCGTAGTTCCTCTTTGGTTTTTTTAGGTAGGGCGGGTAGCCAAGCATCCTGATGATGGATCGAGTTGGGCAAGCTTTGGGCGTTGCTGATCACATCAGCAATAAGAGGGATTTCCAATTGCTGCCCCGCATTGGCCAGGCTAGACCGCCAAGGCTGACTCCATACATGCTGACCCGCTACAATTAATACCTTCTCAGTCTCCTGGTACCTTTGGAAAAGGAGGTTCCTTGTTACGTCCGAAAGTTGGAAGTCCGCCGTTTCCTTCCGAATGACTTTCAAAGTTTCACTTGGAGCAAATGATTGGTCCGGGGTAGGGTAGAAGGGTTCCCGGATGGGCACATTGATGTGCACCGGCCCCTTGGGTTCTGCATGCGCCAGGTTGATGGCTTCTGAGACCATCCGGTCAGCCTGCCATTGGGCATCAGGGTGATAGGTGTCTACCGGGAACTGGTAGCCTTTTTTTACATGCTCGCCGTATAAGTTCTGCTGCCTGATGGTTTGCCCGTCCCATTGATCGAGCCACTCCGGTGGGCGGTCTGCCGTCAGGACTAGGAGGGGCACCTGTTGAAAGTAAGCTTCTGCCACCGCAGGGGCATAGTTGTAACCTGCCGAGCCGCTGGTGCACACCAACACCACTGCATTATTACTTTCTAGCGCCTGGCCAAAGCCTACGAAAGCTGCGGTGCGCTCATCATCAATTACTTCTGTCTGTATACCTGCA
>JBCBHI010000400.1:0-5226 GCA_038525885.1 Bacteroidota bacterium | reverse complement strand
CATCGCTTCCTTTTTATCAATGGTACGCTAGAGAAAGCTAGTAACACTACCCATGAGAAAAATGAGAGTTTTCTCGATGGGATTGTAGCTGCAGTAGACGAGCGTGGTAATCAAGCGGAGGATTTGAAGGTGTTGGATCGTGCACAAGAAGCGCGTAACGAAGCTGAACAAATCCGCGATTACCTTGAGGAAATCAAGAATGAGTGGATTACCGAGACTGGTGGGTATGATGATGAAGGGCAATTGCTTGGCTTTAAAGACCATGAGACCATTGCTCATCAAATGATTACTCAAAAAGGTGGTGAAGAGTTGATGGGAAAACTCAATGAGTTCGTTACCCAACTCAATACCATTTCAGGGCTAAGTCTAGAACCCATTGCTTATGATGGAAAAGACCACCCCACTTTTAGCCAGTATGAAAATCAAAGAAAGAAGAAGTTCGCTAACCTATTCTTTGAAAACACACCATTGGCTGCTGGGTTGGCGACCATGACTCAGTTTGAGAACGAAGTCTTGCAGTACGAAACTGAAGCACTGGAAGCATTGGCTGATCTAGTGGGAGCAGGTTCTATTGACTTCGATAAGATTGATGCAATGGTTCGTCCGGTTTCACAAAGAGTGGCTGCCGGTACCAAGTATGAAGCTGAGTTGTTCATCGCAGCATCTTCTTCTGCTTTTACCCCTACCATGTATTTCAATGGGAATGAAATTCCTGTAGATACCTCGGGTATTGGTCGGATTGAGTTTACGGCTACTCCTGGTGAATATGACAGCGAAGGTCTTGCTCGTAAAACCTACGAGGCTCAGATTGACTTACCTCTTCCTGGCCAAGGTGATACTACCTTCAGCAAAACCATTGAGTACTTTGTAATTAAGCCTACCATTCAAATTCAATCACAGGCGGTAAATGCATTGTATTTCCGTTGTGGAAACGAGTTGTCTGTACAGGTTCCTGCTTTGGGTACCGCCTACAACCCTACGTTTACTGCGCAAGGGGCTGATGTAGTTGCAGGAAACCAGTCGGGTTTAGTTACCCTTATTCCTAACGGACGGAAAGTAACCCTGTCAGTATACAATGATGGTAACCTGATAGGTAACCAGGAATTTGACGTACGTGCTGTACCTCGTCCTGAAGTTCAGATCCAAATGGGAGGCCGCCAGCTACAAGCAAAACAGGGTATTCGTACTAATCAATTGCGTGATATCTCTGCCGTGGTAATACCAGACGCTGACTTTAAGCGTTTGCTTCCTAACGATGCACGTTACAAAGTAGCTGAGTGGACGGTAACTCTGGCAAGTGGTCCAAGACCTAAAGGGGAGCCATTACGATTCACTAGCGGTGAAGGTAGCTTGAGCCGTTTGCGCCAATCTGCCCGTTCTGGTGATCGTCTTGTAATTGAGGTGAAAAAAGTACTGCGCCTCAACTACCAAAATCGACAAGAAGAGGTAGCTGTAAATGTGCCTCCGATCTCGATTCCGATTAATTAATAAACAACAGGTGTATGATAATGAAACGAATCGGTCTTTTAATTGTCTTGGGTGTAGGAGTCTCGCTGAGTGCTCTGGCCCAAGGGAATGAACCGCCGATGTACAACCCTAACTCGGTGACTCCTATTGCAGAGTATGAGCAGTTGTACAGAAAGCGTGTTTGGCGTCGGATGGACCTTAAGGAGAAGCAGAACCAGTCTTTCTTTGCTCATAGCAAGGAACTCACTAAGCTGATCATTGAGGCCGTAGACAGAGGAGAGATTTTCCCCTATACCAATAATGACTCTTTGAATGTACGGATGTCCAAAGAGGAATTCTTTGAGCGCCTACAGCTTGAAGACTTGGGTGGTGAAGATGATCCTTTTGGTGATCTAGGTAGCGAAGAACCTTCTGGTGGTGACGATTGGGGTGACTCTGGTGGCGATGACTGGGGCGATTCTGGTAGTGACGATGGCTGGGGCGATTCAGGCAGCGCCGAGGGAGGTCAGGCAAGTAGCGGTTCTGAGGAACCTGCAGGTAGTAGATTCGACGATTACTACTTGCCTACTGATGTGAGTGTGATTGAAATCATGGAGGATATCATTTTTGATAAGCGCCGTGCTCGTCTTTACTATGACATCCAGTCTTTCAAATTAATCCTTCCTGCAGAACTCAAAACTACAGGTCTCTTGACTGAGGTGGCGACTTTCCGCTACAAGGATTTGGAAGATCTGTTCCGCAATCATCCTGAAGAGGCAGTTTGGTTTAATCCCCAAAACAATGCCGAGCATAAAAACTTTGCAGATGCATTCTCATTGCGTTTGCATAGTTCAAGGATTACCAAAATTCAGAATACGAACAATCTTGCGATTGTAGATATATACAATCAAAATGAGATGCGTGCCCTGATTGCATCCCAACAGCTTGAGTTTGAGCTGATGGAAAAAGAGCACGATCTCTGGGAACAATAAGCAATATTTTTTAGTCGATTAAGGAGAAAAGGGGGTCCTGTTTGGGATTCCCTTTTTTGTTATTCAGTGGTTTTTGAAGTGTTGAAGTGGTCTCTCACTCCCTTGGCTTTCTCTTTCCCAATTAGCTCGGCTATTTCCTCTTCAGGAGCTTGCATTACTTTCTGAACTGACTTGAAATGTGCCAAAAGCTTGTCAGCTGTTTTTTTGCCAATACCCGGGATATCCTCCAGCTCTGTTTTAAAGGTACTCTTTGACCGCTTTTGTCTATGGAAGGTAATGGCGAATCTGTGGGCTTCATCACGCATATGCTGGATGAGCTTCAGGGATTCTGATTTTTTCTCTATGTGCAGGGGTATTGGGTCCTCTGGGAAAAATATCTCTTCCAGCCTTTTGGCAATACCCACAATGGGTATGCGGCCGTACAAGTTTAATTCCCGCAGCGCTTCCACTGCCGAAGAGAGTTGACCTTTTCCCCCATCTACTACTACGAGGTCGGGTAATGGAGATTCCTCCTCTACCAGGCGTTTATACCTTCTGCCTACTATCTCCTTCATGGAGGCAAAGTCGTCAGGTCCAACTACGGTTTTGATGTTGTAGTGTCGATAGTTTTGTTTGCTTGGCTTCGCATTTTTGAAGCAAACCATCGAGGCTACCGGGTTGGTGCCTCCCAGGTTGGAGTTGTCAAAACACTCGATATGCTTCGGTAGGGTTTTTAATTGTAGGTCCTGCTGAAGCCGAGTGAGGATGCGCTCATCTCTTGAAAGGGTATCTTCAGGTTTGTTTAAACGCTCCTTCTTGAAGTAGAGGGCATTCTTTATACTGAGTTCTGTGAGTTTCTTTTTGTCCCCAATTTTTGGAACTGTTACGGTTGGTCCTTCTAGGTCAATTACCAGAGGTAGGTTGGTGATAATTTCCCCTGAGGTCGATTGAAAGCGATCTCTAAGCTCAATGACCATTAAGGTGAGGATTTCCTCTGGGCTTTCGTCTAGCTTTTTTCTGACCTCCACGGTCTGCGTATTTACAATGGTCCCTTCGTTGATTTTTAGGTAGTTGACAAAAGCCAGTTTCTCATCTGAGACGATGGTAAATACATCCACATTAGAAATCTTTGGATGTACTACCAATGACTTAGCCTGGAATTTATCCAGTAAATCCAAACGGTCTTTAAACTCTTGGGCTTTCTCAAATGCTAGCTGCTCAGCGGCCTCCTGCATTTTGGTTTTAAAGTGAGAACGAACCAGACCCAAATTACCTTTGAGGATGTTTACGGCAGATTCAATATCCTGCTGATAATTGCTTTCCTCTTGCAAGCCTTCACATGGGCCTAAGCAATTGCCGATATGGTACTCTAAGCAAACCTTAAACTTTCCTGCAGAAATGTTTTCTTCGCTCAGGTTGTACTTACAGGTTCTGATCTTGTATAGCTTTCTCAGGAGATCTAGCACGCTATTCATGGCCCGCACACTAGCATAAGGACCAAAGTATCTTCCCTGTGAGGGAATTACCCTACGTGTGCTGAATATTCTAGGAAAGCGCTCGTTGGAGACTACTATAAAAGGAAAGGTCTTATCATCCTTGAGTAGGATGTTGTACTTCGGTTGGTTCTGCTTTATGAGGTTGTTCTCTAGCAGTAAGGCATCAAACTCGGTATTAACTAAGGTGAACTCGATTTCTACGATCTCCCGAGCCATTTTCATGGTTTTCCGGCTCTGGGTTACGGACTTATTGAAGTAGCTGGCAACTCGCTTTTTAAGGCTTTTCGCCTTGCCCACGTAGATGAGAATGTTCTCTTGATTGAAGAAACGATAGACTCCTGGGGAGTCAGGAAACGAGAGAACTTGGTCCGGGGTATACCTGGGGATTTCCATATCACCCATAACAACCAATTGGCCTAAAAGATGTCATCTGGGTCCATCAATAATTCTGGCAGCTCTTGGTTCAAAGAATCCAAGCCATCTTCTTGAAGGATATCCCCACACTCGAGCTGTGTAGATACTCCTCTGGCTGGCCGTTGGAATTCGCCCTTCCGGTACGGAAGTGTAGGGTCATTATACACGGCAAGCATCATTTTCTGGTAAATCGGCATAGCCATCCGAGCTCCCTGCCCATACTGGAAATCTCGAAAATGGACATAAATATCGTCTCCACCTACCCAAACTCCAGTGACCAAGTCATGGGTTACCCCCATGAACCAACCGTCGGAGGCATTTTGGGTGGTGCCAGTTTTTGCACCAATCTCATTGTCAGTCCTGAGTTCGTGAGATAACCCAGTGGCTGTTCCTCCTACTTCCTCGGTTCCTCCCTTCAGCATATGAAGCATTACGTAAGCAGTCTCCTCATTGATGGCTTCCCGGGTTTCTGGAATGAACGGGAAGACATTCCCATTTCGGTCTTCGATCTTGGTAATGAAGAAGGGCTTAGTGAAGGTTCCTTGATTGGCATAGATGCTCCTGCCACCTACCAAACGGGAGGAGATCCCCCCACATGGACACCCAAAAACTCTGACCTAAAATATACCGGCCAGACGCTCACTATCCGGCAAGGAATGGCCAGATCCATAAACTCGGTTACCGCACATATTATGGACAAAGTCCAGCCGATGGCGGTAGTAGATGTTTGCCGAAGAATGGGCATTACTAGTTCCTTAGCGCCTGTTTTGTCGCTCTGCCTTGGTGTGAGTGATGTGTCCGTGTATGAAATGGTAGGGGCATATAGTACCTATGCCAATCAAGGAACCTTCACTAAGCCCTTCTTCATTACCAAGATCGAAGACCGAATCGGTCTTCGA
>JBCBHI010000399.1:0-5235 GCA_038525885.1 Bacteroidota bacterium | reverse complement strand
CCATGGGGTTGTTCTCAAACCGAAACGAATTTCGGTACAGAGTACTTTCCTCATTCCCATCGCCCAGAATTTGCAAGGGGATATGCGCAACCAGCCATGGCTGGACCGTGACCGATATTTGTGGATTACTCAGCTGCTGTGGGACCATCAGCTGTCCTCTAAATGGCAAGTATTCGTAGATGCCGCTATTTGGGCCAGTTTTGACCGCGAAGGCGAGGTCGACGGCCACTTGGTAGAAAGCCCCGTGAAAGGTTTTCTTAGCTATTTCCCTAATAGCCGGCTTACCTTCTTTGCCATGACGGAGTTTTGGCCGGTATACGGTACCGAGCAGTTGCTTAGTGGTTACTTTGTGCAAGCAGGCGTGGGTGGTAAAGTCCAAATCATCCCCGGATTGCTGGAAGGCGAAGTGCAAACTACTCAGTTTGTAGCGGGCCGTTTGCAAGGGGCCGGGCGTACGCTCAATGCCGGCGTGCGGTTCTTGTGGTAACCAAGGAAAGGGGCCTGCCTAAAGCAGGTCTTCTAGTACCTCTGCAAATCTATCGATCTCGGTTTCGGTATTATAATAATGTACCGAAGCTCTGATCATCTCCCCCAAGGCGCGCGATTCCATATCTACCCGAGTGCCGCTAGGTACAATAAGCGAGGTGTTGATGTGCCGCTGGCGTAGGCGTGGTATTATTTCACTAGCGGATGCGTTTTCCAAAGCCAGACTGACAATACCGCTTTGGATAGCCCCCAAATCCTGAACAGATACCCCGGGGATTGTTCCCGCCGTCTTTCTTAGGTATTGGCCCAGCTCCTGAACCCGCTGCCAGATATCCTCTAAGCCTATTTCCTGAGCATATTCAATGGCCTTTTTCAGCCCAAGCTTGGCAGCCAGGTTATGCTCCCAGCTCTCGAAGGACCGGGCGTCCTGCCGGATCTCATATTGATCCAGTTGAGTCCATTGGGCGCTGAATAGATCTAGCATGGCAGGTTCGTATTCCTGGCGCACTCTTTCGTTTACGTACATAAACCCTGTGCCCCTTGGGCCTCGCAGGTATTTTCTACCCGTGACCGTGAGCATATCGCAGCCCAGTTTTTTTACGTCAAGTGGGTATTGGCCCACAGCCTGACAGGCGTCTAATAGGTAGAGCGCACCGTGCGCTTGGGCGATAGCCCCAACCGCCTCAGCTGGGTTCACTAGTCCGCCATTGGTAGGCATATGGGTAAGGGCTACCAGCTTTACTTTCTGAGTAAAAGCTTCCTCCAAAGCGGTTAATGAGATTTGGCCCTGCTCATCATTGGGGATGACCTTGATCTGTACGCCATGTCTTTTTTGCACTTGCAGGAAGGCAATGTAATTGCTGGCATATTCCGAATGTCCCGTCAGAATGATATCACCTGGCTGCCAGGCCAGCGAATAAAAGAGCTTGGTCCAGGCGTCGGTAGCACTGGTAGCATACGCAATGTCCTCAGGCTGGGCGTTGAGCAGCTGGGCCACGGTGGTGTAAAAACCTAGCAGGGCGGCCTGGTGCTTAGCGGCTACCTCATAGCCTCCGTGACAAGCTTCCTCTTCCAGATATTGGGTGATTACCGCCAGCACCGGGTCCGGCATTAGTGCGGCTCCTGCATTGTTGAGGTGGATGACATGCCGAGTGCCCTGAGTCTCTTGGCGGAGTTGTTCGATGTTCATGAGAGGCTTGTTTTCAGAGATCTAATATGTAAAAAAAGGTTGCTCGGTGGGCGTGAAATGACCCTAAATGCAGATCCATTTTATATGTGTCTAGAAAAGTTTAATTTTACGATTATTCCAAAAACATTAGCTCCTTCCAAGGGAGTTTTGCAATAGCAGTTTTAAACAAAATTCTCAATTCTTAATACCAACTTCCTATGCGTTATGTATTCCTCGCCGGTGTATGGTTACTGGCAACTACGATGCCTATTCTGGCACAAGAAATCGAGATTAAATTAGGTAAGGTACCGACTGCGGACATCAATATGGAGGTGTATCCGCTGGATAGTACTGCGGAGGCCGTAGTCCTGGAAGATCTTCAAGAAGTCTTTTTTTCAAGTTTATACAGTGTCAAAATACAACGGACACTGCGTATTAAAATCCTGACCGCAGAAGGTTTGGATCGAGGTACTTTCAAAATACCCGTGCTCACAACCGGATACGTATCCGTGAAAGGTGCCGTGACTAACTATGAAAATGGATCGGTGCAAACGGTAAAATTGCGGAAGGAGCACCAGGCGGTGGAAAAAGTAGACGATGACTTTTGGAGTACTACCATAACCTTCCCAAATGTAAAAGTGGGGTCCGTATTGGACCTCGAGTACAGTTATAGTATCGGGATCAATAGCTTCGTCTTTGGAGCTGGTAATTTCGAATTTCAAAGTAGTATTCCTATTCGTAACCAGGTGTTAGAACTGAATATTCCTGAGTTTCTGTTTTTTGATTTTCGTCAGCAAGGCTTCGAAATGATAAACAGTTTTGTGAAAGGGAGGTCGTCCCGAATGCTGGATATTGGTGGTGACAAAATGCAGGTCGATATCGAGAAGCGGGTATTCTATGCCCATAATATGCCTGCCTTGAAGGAAGAGCCCTACGTGAATAATATCGACAACTATCGGGCGGCGGTATCTATGGAAATTTATCAGATTCAGTTTGCGGGAAATCCGGCCACTACGTTTTCTAAGGACTGGCCGGGTATTGAGCAGGAGCTCATGGAGTCCACTTATTTCGGGAAAGTGATCGAGGGCAATTCAGAAACCCGCAAGTTGGCTGCCTCCATCACGGAGGGGCTCACCGGATCGATGGAAAAATTGGAAGCGGTGGCGAATTACATCAAAGAGAACTTTGAATGGAATGAACATTACGGGATTTATGGAGATTATGATCTTCGTGAATTGCTAAAGAAAAAAGAAGGCGATGCCAGTAACTTGAATTTATTGGCGGTCAATCTACTGCGCGAGGCGGGGGTATTGGTGAATCCGGTAATCTTGAGCACGCGGGCTCACGGGGTAGTCAACCCATTTTTTCCTTTGCTCAATGATTACAATTACGTATTGGCCTACGTGGCGCTAAATGAAGAGCAAGGCATGTTCTTGGATGTCACTAGCCGCGATATGCCTTTGGATATGATTCCTTTTCGCTGTTTGAACGGAGCGGGGCGCATCCTGTACGGTAGTGGAGGGGATTGGATTGAGGTGCAAACTGGGAAGGTCAACCGGCAAATCATGAAAGGGGCGTTTACGCTGGCTGAAGACGGTAGTCTTGCCGGGCAGGTACGCTTAACTACCCAAGGCTACCAAGCCTTGGAAGTAGTGCAAATGGTGTCCGAAGACGGTGAAGAGGTCAGAGATCAGGATTTTAAAGGCGATCATACGGAGTGGACGTTCCACAAATACGAGCTAGATGATCAGTTAGCAGAAGGCGGACCGATGAACGAAGCCTGGGAGGCAGAAACGGAGGAAGTGGCGATGAGCGCCGGAGATAGGATTTACCTGAATGCTTTGTTAGGCTATGGTCTTACAGAAAACCCTTTTCAGGTGGAAACCCGCCGGTTCCCTGTGGATATGGGGACTAAAAGTGACCAGACCACGATGCTACAGCTGCAAGTACCCGAGGGATTTGAAGTAGAAGAAGTGCCCGAAAATGCGGTGTTTACGATGCCAAACCGTGCCGGAAGTTACCGAATGACGTATCAGGTAAGTGGTAATCAGATTACTATTATCAGTAAGCTTAGTTTCGCCCAAGCGCAATATTCGGTAGAAGAATATCCGCACCTGAGGGAATTCGTGAATTTGGTGATTGCGAAAAATGATGGCCAAATCGTACTTAAGAAAACTACGGACTGATATGGTACGATTAATTTTCACGCTTTTGTTTTTACTCAACAGTAGGGTACGCACAAGCACAAACGTACGGTCCTGTACCTCGGTTTCTGGCCAGAGATGCCAATGCGGTAATCAGAAAGTGGGATGAAACTTTCGAAATACTCTCTTCCGGTAAGGCTATTCATTCTTATTCCGTAGCCATCACCATTTTGAATCGATATGCAGAAGAGCAAGCTTACTTGGTGATTCCTTATGACGAATTTAACTCGGTGAGCGAGATTAGAGCGATGGTATACGACCAGGATGGGAAGAAGGTGCGGACCCTCAAAAAGAAGGACATCGAAGATTACAGCAACTTTTCAAGTTACAGTGTGCTGTCCGATAACCGGTGGAAGGTGGCTGATCTCCAATATCAGGATTATCCCTACACCATAGAATACTCTTACCGGATTACCTCTACTAACATGATGTTCTACCCCATCTGGGAACCACTTTCGAATGAGAAGGTGGCCTTGGAGCAGGGGAGTTTTCAGGTAACAGTACCCGAAGGTCTCAAATTTCTGTATCAGGAGTATAATATAAAGGAGCCCACCATTGTGGACACCAATGACGGCAAACAATATACGTGGCGGCTTAATAATAAGCGGCCCATTGAGCTGGAACCGCTGATGGCCTCACCCTATGAGGCTATGCCCGCCGTAGTCACTGCCCCCACCGTGTTTCAGGTGCAAGGTTACACTGGCGACATGAGCAGCTGGCAGAGTTATGGAGATTTTTTCCGCAGACTCAACGAAGGAAGAAACGACCTGCCTGAGGAAAAAAGGGCAGAGTATTGGCAGATAGCCGCTGCTTATACTACTACCGAGGACAAGGTGCGCGCCTTGTACCAGAACTTACAAAGCAATACCCGGTATGTGAGTATACAACTGGGACTAGGGGGCTGGCAGCCTTTCAAAACGGGCTTTGTAGCCAAACAAGGGTATGGTGATTGCAAAGCGCTGAGTTTCTACATGCAAGCGATGCTGGAGGCCGCGGGTATTCCTTCCTACTATACGCTAGTAAAAGCCGGGCCCGGTGCGCTCGGTTGGGCCCTCAATGATGATTTTCCGTACAACTCCTTCAATCATGCTATACTGGGGGTACCCGACGGTGCGGATACCTTATGGCTGGAATGTACCAGCCAAACGGGGCCTTTTAATAATCCTGGCTTATTCACTGGCAATCGTGAGGCCCTGATGATTACTGAAAATGGGGGTGCTGTAGTGAAAATCCAACAGTATACGCCTCAAGACAATGCTACCTATACGTGGGCAGAAGTGCAGATTGACGAACAAGGTCATGCTAAGCTGGATTTCTCTACGCAGTGTCAAGGCATGAGTTATGACCTGTTAGATATTGGAACCATTCAGCAAGAAG
>JBCBHI010000398.1:0-5258 GCA_038525885.1 Bacteroidota bacterium | reverse complement strand
GGTTGTCGGTGGTACCCTTGGCTACGCTGGGGTAGCGCTCCCAGGTGTGTTGTAGCCGGAAGGCCCCGTGGCCCAGCCCGTCTATAATGGTGTACCGAAATACTAAATCACCATCCGCTTTATAATCTCCATCATCAAAAACAACATTGGGTGCAGCCCCTTTAAATTGAGAAATATGGGTTACATATTTACCATTATTTACTCCAAGGAATAAAGCAATTCCTTTGTCTGGCTCTACCAAATAGGAATAACTATCGACATAAACCGAGTCATTTTTATCGATATATCCATTAAAATTAACTGTAGAAAACCCTGCTGTAAAGGTATTCCCGTTTTTGTCCTTGAAGTATGTTAAAGAACCTAATGGAATTTGAACATTTAAATTCCCCTTAAAATCCCCTGGCAAATAGGCTCGGTCCAAGGTGGAGAACCCCACCTCAGTAACTGATGCAGGAATGGTGATATACTTGCCAGAGGGTGCAATGAATGTAAAAGAGGCTACCTTTCCGTATTCATCTTTATTGCCGAATTCTTCAAAAACAGTCAGGTCACTAACCGTGATTTGAGAAGACTCCTCCTCACTCTCCAAGAAGCCGAGCACGGTAGGCGGATCTTGAATGAGGTCCCATTGGTGTTTGTGGAGTGCCCGGGCGGTGCCGTAGTCCATTAGGTTGTCGGTGGTACCCTTGGCTACGCTGGGGTAGCGCTCCCAGGTGTGTTGTAGCCGGAAGGCCCCGTGGCCCAGCTCGTGGGCGGTGGTGCGTAGGTTGAGGTCCTTGCCGCCGTCCAGGTACACGAAGCCAAACTGGCTCCGGCGCGGCCAGTAGCCGCTCTTGCCCGTCTCGGACTTGTTGACCACGAAGAGGTAGAAGTGGTCGCCCTCGTATTCAGGGTCTTCTTCCTGATAGGCCCGAATGACGTTCTTCATCATCTCGCTGTAGCGACTGCCCTCGGGCACTTTATCGGCCAGCGTGCCTTCGTAGTCTTCCACTACCA
This sequence comes from Bacteroidota bacterium, assembly GCA_038525885.1. GTDB lineage: Bacteria > Bacteroidota > Bacteroidia > Cytophagales > Cyclobacteriaceae > DMST01. Next base: position 4,262 of record JBCBHI010000398.1, on the reverse strand, counting down.
ACCCAGCGTCAGCAACGTCTACGGTAAAGTCCGTGAATACCGCTTGGTAGGTATCCTTCAGGTAGGCTTTGATGGTACTCGGGTCCAAGTTGGCGTAAATGGCCTCCCCCACGGGGATCACGTGCACGGTCCGCTCCTGTGGGGTATACCCCGCTACATCTACCCGGCCCAGGGTTTTGCCTGTGCTGGCGTGGTAGGCTGCCACAAACAGCTGGGTGCCCGCTGCTACTTTGGGCAGACTGATCAACCACTGGTTTCCTTGCCAGGTGGCTTGAAGGTCCTCTCCCCCACCCCGGAATTTCACACTGTCTTTGGGTACGGTCTGGCTCTCTAGCTTAGCGTACAGGGGTGCGGCATCGTTCTCGTTGGTAGCCAACCAGGGCACGGGAATCACCGTGCTGTCCCCATTGGTGAGGGTGTACATCACGTTGTAGTGCAACCAGTAGGCTTCACTGGGGCGTTCGTCCCAGGCGTAGCCATCACCGGCAGAGAAGGTAACCGCTACTTCCTCTATTTGCTGCGCATTGTTGTTGATGGCCTGCAGCTGGTTGGCCATCTGCTGGATGGCAGCAGCCTGCGCGGCCTGGTGGGCGGCCTCACCTACCTGTTCTACGGTGGGCGTTTGCCCATCTACCAGTGTATTGAGGGCACTATTGGCTACCTCTTCTTTCAGTTCATTGGCCAGCTGCTGGTACTCTTCTACCGTGAGGCCTTCCAATTCGGCGGCTTCCGTGCTGTCAAAGGGCCCATCATCAAAGGCATCATTGGCAATATCCAGGAACTGGTCCCGGATGTCCTCCGCAAGGTCCAGGCCATTGCTGATGTCATCCAGGGCATCATCGATGCTGGCCAGGGTCTCGTCCAACTCATCCAGAAAGTCTTCCAGATCCCCCTCGATGATGTCGGCCGCCAGGCCCGTCACGTTGATGGCCCCGCGGATCATCCGGTAGTCGGTATTGACGGTGATACCGCTGTATTCTACGCTGGCTTGCAGGTTGTCGAAGTAAGGAATGAGCACCTTCCCCTTACCGGTGAAGGTACCGTTGCTGCCGCTGGTTTTGGTCACTTCTACCTCAAAGTCGCCTGCCAACAGGATGTCCCCAACTTTGAGTGACGGCAGCCGGTCCGTATTGTCGAAGGGGATGGTGTCCAGCCCCGCTCCGCAGCTATATAGCTGCTCGGGTAGGCTTTCGGTAGTAAGAGTGATAGCGTTGCTCCAGTCGCTAAAGTAAAACCCACAACCCGCTTGCAATTGTACTTCGTACGGGGTGTTGGGCTGGAGGCCCGCCAGCTCGTATTCTTCAAACAAGATCTGTTCGGTGTACCAACTGCCATTGCCATTGGCGGGGCGGTAGCGCACGCTGAACTGGGTGTGGTTGGTGTTTCCCGTCCAGGCAAGGCCTAAACTCCCGGCCGTGAGGGTTTCTCCGCTGAAGTTCCCCGGCAGGGTGCAGGCGTCTCCGTAGGTGAACATCTCTACCTGGCTGTAGCCATCGTTCTTGAACAAGTCCAGGTTGTCGATACCCACCACACTGCGGGCGCGCACGCGGTAGGCATATTGCCGGCCGGGGATGAGGGGCGGCGCACTGGGCCCATATTGGATAGCCGTCTGCTGGGTGGTAGTGGTATATAGCGGCAGACTGGTGAGGATGGCGTCGTTGGGGTTGCGCCCGCTGGGCCAGATCTCTACTAGCTCAAAATCATACTCGGTCACAAAGGCGGAGTTGGGCGAGCCCGTATGCCGTGGGGTCCACTGAAAGGTGATGAACTGGGGGTTGGCGGGTACCAGTTTCTCGTTGGGCGAAGGCCGGTTGATGAGCGGTGGATCGTTGAGGATCAGCCAAGCCAGGCTTTCGGCGGTATTGCTGATGCGCACGCCCCGCTGGTATTCTAGTACTTCGAACCGAAAGCGGTACAGGCCTTCGGGGAGTGCCCCGCCCCGGCGCTGTAGTTGTGTAAGGGTGATGCCTTGAAAGTTGAGGTTTTCCGGCCGGAAGTAGTCGGCCAAATCGGCGGCAATCAGCTGCTGAGGGATGCCTCCATTCAGCCGAATGGGTAGCGGGCGGTAGTTAGGCTTGGTCTCGATGCGGATCCCCTGGCCTTCGATAACGAGGCGCAGACGCGTTTCCAGCTCCGGCCGGGTGAGGTCACCCAGAAACACGTTCAGCGAGAGCCGATTGCTACCCGGAGCAACGTAGTCCTGCAAATACAAACTATAAGAAGGCGTCAGCTGGATGGTAGCACGTACGGGGTACGTCGTGCTTTGGGAACGGGCCGAAAGAGAGAGGCCTAAGATAAATCCTAGCCCTAAAAGAACACGAAATATGCGCATATCGAAAACAACCGCTGGGCTACAATCATCCCAGGACAAACCTATTCAGGCTCGCAAATTTCTGGTTCAGGCCCTCTGGGGACAAGTCCCCCAGTTTGGCATTTTTTCTTTAGAAGCGAGAAGTCAGAAGTGAGAAGCGAGAATAGAATACAGAAAACAGAAGTCAGAATACAGAAGCAATTCAATTGACGAATGACGAGGTACGAATGACGAATGTGTTGGCGTAGATAAAATTGTAGCGCTCAGTCGTGACTGACCTTGCCACCCCAACAACAACAAATGGTTCAATTGACGAGGGACGATTCGCTCGCGGTCTTACGGCTGAGCACGGGACATGAGGGTGGCAGCCCGTGAGCACCACTCTCTTTAATTGACGAGGGACGAATGACGATTGACGATTGGGTTCGTGAAGAATACAGAAAACAGAAGTCAGAATACAGAAGGCCGAGTGCTTGGCCGGTACCTTCGAAGGGGATTAGCGACGCCTAAACGACTCCTGTCATCTGAGCGCGCAGCGCTACATATAAAACTTAAACCAAGCCTACGAACAGCGGTAAACCTTGCCTGGCTGCGGCTCTGCGTGCAGCCATTCATTTCACCTCGATTTAATAAACGCTTTTATTCAGCACTCTTACCGTTGTTGGTGTTTTGGTGTTTCAGGCCACTGCGGCCAACTCGCCGTTGTTGGTGTTTTAGCGCAGCGGCACCAACAACATGAGCGGTAGCGTCAGCCGCCTGGCAGGCAGTTTGGTAAGCCAGGAGGCTTTTACGGTGACTCGTCACGAGCCAAATAGGCTCGCGACAGTTGACAGGCCTCGCCGTTGTTGGTGTTTTAACGCAGCGGCACCAACAACTTGTCATACTATGTGGCTAGGGCTGCAAAGCCTCCAATAGCCGCTGGCTATCCAGGTACTCGAAATAGCGGGCCGATACGTTGAACTCTTCATCCAGGATGATGAGGGCCGGGGGAGCAAACTCCCCTTCCCTACTCGCCAGGAGCTGGGCTATCTGATGGACAGGTTTTCGGCTGATACCTGTCTGGTCATTAGTAAAGGTATGCCCGCCAAAGGTGACTGGGCTTTCGGTTTCTGCATCGAACCTGACGGCATAGTACTCCTCATTTAACAACTGGGCTACCTCGGGGTTGGTAAATACCACGCGGTCCATCTTCCGGCAGTAGGTACACCAGTCGGTATAGAAATCCACAAATACCTTTTTAGGGTGCAAGGCCAGCGAATCATCCAAGGCTTCGAAGGCCACCCAGTGTACGGCAGGGTTTTCTTGGGCCAGGCAGGGGGCGCTTTGGAAAAACGCCAGCCCCAAACCAGCCCAAAAAAGAATAAGGGATGTCTTCATCAGTGCAGGTTACCGATTTTCAAGGACAGAAAGAGGGACCGCGGTGCTGCAGGGCCATAGATGAAGTCAGAATCCCGCTGGGGTCCTGAATCAAACTCTTGCTGATAACTATTGAAGATGTTCTTGACCCCGCCGCTTATCTCCAAGTGGAAATCCTCCACCACATCTATGTGGTAGCTCGCCTTCAGGTTCATATCCAGAAAGGGATTGGTATCTACCAGTGCCAAGGCACCGTCTTCGCCTACTACCCGGGGCACCACCATCGCTCCGGTATAGCTACCCGTAAGGTCTAGCTTAAGGTCCTGAGTCACGGTGGACAAGGGAGTGAAGTACCCATAGAGTTTGGGAGTCCTCACAAATTCTTCCACGGCTATGGCATTCTCACCCTCCTCTTCGGGCTCAAAAAGCACTTGCGGCTCTAGGTAGCGGGTTTGCTGGGCGGTCCCGCCCAGTTGGAAGGCTAGCTTTTCGGAGGGTGAAAAACCACCTTCAAAATTCACCCCAGCTACGGTAGCCCCTTCTCCATTGCGCACCTCTTCTACAATAGAACCGTTGGGCAAAACGGACCCGGTAC
>JBCBHI010000397.1:0-5264 GCA_038525885.1 Bacteroidota bacterium | reverse complement strand
CTTCTAAGGAATAATCTTGGTAACCCAGGCCTATATCTCCTCGGTAACTAGTCCCACCAAACCCTCCTCCCAGTGCACTACTTCGTGATTGAAGAGTATCTGCCGGTTGGGACCAACCCAATAGTGGAAAAAGAAGAAAGGCTATTAGTAACCGCACAAAGTAAAAATAGCACGGGAGGGCCCGTGCTACATCATTTCGATCCAATTAATTCGACATCGCCATCAACAAATCGTGCTGAGTGATGATATGGATATCCTTATCATCCCGTACCAGGAGTGCTTTACTCTCATGATTAATGAGGGAGCTGAGTACATCCACGGTGTTATCCATAGCCACAAAGGGTAGTGGTTTATCCATCACCTCCTCTACTTGCGCTTCCTTCACACCAGGCTCCTCTATCATCCGGTTGAGCACCTTGGAATCTATTAGGCTACCCACAAACTCATCCCCACTCACTACCGGTATTTGAGAAATACCCTGAGCATTCATCAACTTCACCGCATCTATGACCTTCATGTCGTGGGCTACCGTTACTAGTTTGCTCTGCCCATTTTTCTCTTCGATAATATCTTTTGCAGTAGCAAAGTCCCTGGCCTCCAGAAAGCCACGCTCACGCATCCAGTCATCATTATAAATCTTACCGAGGTAGCGAGTCCCATGGTCTGGCAAAATCACTACCATGATGTCATCCTCCTTCAGGTGCTCCCGAGCATATTCTAATGCCCCATATACGGCCGACCCACAAGACCAACCTACAAACATGCCTTCTTCGCGGGCCAACCGACGGGTCATGATGGCACCATCCTTATCGGTCACCTTTACAAAGTGATCAATCAGATCAAAGTCCACGTTTTTTGGAAGAATATCTTCGCCGATACCTTCTGTCAGGTAAGGATACACCTCTTTCTCATCAAAGACTCCAGTCTCTTTGTACTTTTTGAAAACAGAGCCATACGTGTCAATCCCTACGGAAACCACATTGGCATTCTGCTCTTTCAGGTATTTTGAAGTACCGCACATAGAACCGCCAGTACCTACCCCCGCTGCCCAATGTGTGATTTTGCCTTCGGTTTGCTCCCAAATCTCTGGCCCGGTAGTTTCATAGTGGGCAAGCGCATTCGATAAGTTATCGTATTGGTTGGGGTAAAAAGAATTAGGCGTCTCTTCATTCAGCTTTCGTGCCACTGAGTAGTAGCTACGAGGGTCTTCTGGCTCCACATTGGTGGGGCAAACAATAACCTCGGCACCCACCGCGCGTAGAATATCTATCTTCTCTTTACTCTGCTTATCGGCCAAAGTGAATATGCATTTATACCCTTTCGCAATAGCTCCCAGAGCCAAACCCATACCGGTGTTACCAGAAGTACCCTCTATGATGGTACCACCCGGTTTCAGAACACCAGCCTTCTCCGCATCCTCTATCATCTTCAAGGCCATCCGATCTTTCATCGAATTCCCAGGGTTGAAATACTCTACTTTGGCTAAAACGGTCCCTTTAATGCCCTCCGTCACGCGATTCAACTTAATTAAAGGGGTGTTACCGATGGTATCGATAATCGAATTATAGTACATACATGTAGTATTTGCGTCGATGCAAAGCTACGCAAAAGGCCTCTCAGGAAAGCTCAATTTGGGATCAATTCTGTCGCAAGGATGCCAATAGATACAAAACAGCCATCCTAACGGCTACTCCGTTCTCAACCTGGTCTAGAATTATAGCATGATCGGAGTCGGCTACGTCGCTCGTGATCTCTACTCCGCGGTTGATCGGACCTGGATGCAGAATGGTAATCTGCTTGTCCAATTCAGACAGTAACTTTTTGTTGAGGCCAAAGTGCATGGAATACTCACGCAGCGAAGGAAAAAACTTGATGTGCTGGCGCTCTAACTGGATTCGTAACACATTGGCTACATCACACCAATGTAAAGCATGCCTGATATCAGAAGTAATCAATACGCCTAGGCTACCCAAGAACTTAGGGATAAGTGTATTGGGACCACATACCATAACCTCCGCACCTAGCTTTTGCAATGCAAAAATATTGGAAAGGGCCACCCTACTGTGCAAGATATCACCTAGGATGGCTACCTTCTTACCTGCCACATCGCCTAGCTTTTCGCGGATGGAAAAGGTATCCAACAAAGCCTGCGTAGGGTGCTCATGGGTTCCGTCTCCAGCGTTCACAATATTGGCATCTATATGCTTGGACAGGAAGTGCGGTGCACCGGGACTACTATGGCGCATCACCACCATATCCACTTTCATGGATAGGATATTATTTACTGTATCCAGAAGTGTCTCCCCTTTCTTTACCGAGCTATTGCCCGATGAAAAATTAACTACATCAGCTGAAAGACGTTTTTCAGCTAGCTCAAAGGATAGCTTGGTACGCGTAGAGTTCTCAAAAAAGATATTGGCAATGGTAATATCACGTAGCGAAGGAACCTTTTTGATGGGTCGGTTAATCACCGACTTAAACTCGTCCGCAGTTTCAAAAATGAGTTGAATATCCGATTCCTTCAGCGATTTTATACCTAGCAAATGGGGAACGCTGAGTGCTTGTGACATGAACTACGCTTCTTCCTTATTGACTAACCAAATATTATCTTCTTCCGCTCCTTGTTCCTTCCACTCTACCAACACCCGCTGCGAATCCAAAGTATTCACATGCTTACCTACATAGGTGGGCTCAATCGGTAAATCCCTGCTGTACACTCTATCTATCAGAATAAGGAGCTCAACTTTGGCCGGCCGGCCAAAATCAATCATGGCGTCCAAAGCCGAACGAACCGTCCTGCCTGTGTACAAAACATCATCTACCAAAATGACTCGTTTATTTTCCAGAGGAAAAGGAATCTCCGTCGTATTGGCTTTGATGGGCTTATTCCTCCGGCGAAAATCATCCCGGTAAAAGGTAACATCCAGCTTACCCAGAGACACAGGATGCCCCAGGATCTCCTCCAGTTTATTCGCTATACGGCTTGCAAAAAAAATGCCCCGAGGCTGCATGCCTAGTAAGACACTATTCTCGAACGGGTAATGGTATTCTACAAGTTGCTGTGCTAAGCGACTGACGGTAATATCTAGCAGAAGGCTGTTAAGCAGGGATCGTTTTGACATAACGCGGGGCAAATATAATACTTCAGTGCATCCGCACGGTATCAAGGGTAAATGATCTTGTTGATATAAAATACCCGGCGGCGTGCTCCCGTCCCACCCCTTCTCAGCTTTCGAATCTCCTGCACGCCAGCTGCATAAAAATAATCCCCATACCACCGCTCCAGAAAACTGACGTTATCCTCGTTCCTTTGTACAATCTCCGATCCAAATTTGAGAGCGATGGGATCAAAAAACTTCCCTTCTTCCATGGTATCTCCACGTATTACTTTGGAGCGTATTTCCCCATCGAACAAATAAAGAAGCACTATCCGGTCACGGTTAACGTGCACCTTCACAAACTCCTGCAGTACAATACTCTGAATACCCTCTATCTCAAAGCTATTGTTCCAAAGCACCTTACCCTCTGGGGTAAAGGCAATCACAACTGAGTGTGTATATCGGTAACCATCAAAGTAGGTAGAGTTGGCAGAACCCGCCCCGCCCCCACCTAGTCCTCCACTTCCATAGTAGCGGTATACCGGGTAGAAGGCTTCACCTACCATTACGTAGTACCCATTTTGCTCTATGATATCGTGCACCAAAAGTCGGTATGAGAACCGGGACTTTCTCCCTTTCACCCTTCGCCGGTTAATCCGGGCCTTCACCCGGTTCCGACGTTTGGTTTTCATATAGTTGAAGAAGTTATCCAACTCCTCATAGGAATACATATAGTAATCTACCTCCCCATCATTGAGCAGATTCCCAACAAAAATCCCCTTGGTATAGTCAGACCGTCGGTCCGAATAGGTACCTGCCACCACCTTGTGACCATCTAGCTGATTGGCGGTGCGGCCGTACAGTACATTTAGCTCATCGGGTAATACAATATCCTGCTCCCGCAACAGGAGCCCCTCATCATCGAAAGCTCTCAATGTCACCTTGAAGGGCACCCTGGGCTCTTTGGTTAGCACCGAAACATCAAAAGTTTCGTCCTGATCGTTCACCGAAAGCTCCATCAGCTCGGATTGCTCCTCATAAAAACTGGGCAACACCCGAGTCTTTCCATCGTAGCGGTTATGCAGTAGCACGGTAGAGCGGCCGTTCACATAACCCCCAAATATCAAGGCGTCCCCTACGGACTCAAACTCGGTAAGCTGAAGAGGCACCACCTTGCGCACATCATTCATGGTGGTATCTCCTTGTACCAGTCCCATTTTCACCAACAAATAATCTGCGGAAGGACTAAACTGGTCGAACAGCCAATAGATGGAGTCGCGATGAAAGTCCCACCCCACCATATTGTACTTTCTGGAAACCCCATAGGTCTGCCGCCAGACCTCATTCAATGCGGTGTCGTATTTTACGAACTCATACATCTGATTGGGGCCGATACCCAACTGGTCTACCTGACGGTACAGAATCACGCCATGTTCGTTCAAGGACTCTACCTGGTAGGGATTCTCAAGCTTACCTAGTTCTATCTCCAGACGCTTCGGTTGCAAAGGCTGGCCCATCAGAACCGAGCCTATACATAGCCAAACCCCAAAAACAAGAAACTGTACCGTACTACGAGAGATATCGCACATATGATCAAATTACCAATCCTTTTTTTACAAAGAAGGTAAACGAAACCTTCTTGGTTTCATGTCCGCCCCAGAGCTGACTAAACAACGGCCGCAGCACCTCCACCGGAGACCCTCCGTGGTCTTTGGTGTACTGGCGTACGGCTGTCCAACTCTCTAGGAAAGACATCCAGTCCTCAAACTTCCAATAATATTCAGCTTCAACCCTTTCGTCCATCACATTCTTAAAGGGAAAAGGAATATTCTTATACCGTTGCTGTAAATGAACCCAACCCGCCGGCCAGTACCCGCTTAAAGTCTCACTATAAAAACGATTCAGCAGTCGGTCAAATTCCATACCCAACCTAGGAATTCCGAATCCCCAAACCGCCAGCACCCCGCCTGGGCGCACTACCCTTCTCACCTCCGAGTAAAAATCCTCCAAATTCAGCATATGCAGCGCCTGCCCCACCGTTACCAAATCTACACTCCCGGATTTGGCCGATATGGTATCCTCCTGCCCTACTTCAAAGCTGATTTTAGAGTTAGGTATCGTACCTTCCAAAATTCTAAGGTTACCGTCCGTGGCAATCACCTCTTC
>JBCBHI010000396.1:0-5264 GCA_038525885.1 Bacteroidota bacterium | reverse complement strand
AGAGCTATACGAGCTCCAGGATAATTATGCTCAGGCCAATGAAATGTTGGACCAAATGGCGACTATCGCCCGGACCAAGTATGACGACCAGGATATTGAGTACGGAAAAGCACTCACCCGGGTAGCCAGTCTGCAAATCAAAATTGGCGAGTACAACAAGGCCTTCCAGAATCTAACTAAGGCCCAAAGCATTCTGGAGGAATTTAAAGGCAGGGACCAGATTGTATACCACGCCCAAAATCAAGAGGTATTTGCTCGCCTGTATGCCATATACGGGATGTACGATGAAGCGTCCAGCGAACTTGCCTTTGCCAACCGCCTGCGGGGCCGTGCCGAGCAAACGGGCGAGTCTCAAAGTATAGAGTCCTTGGATGACCTGTCCATTTTATACCTGCAAATGGGGCTGTATACTGTAGCTGAGGATCTGCTAGAAGAGATTTTTGAGGTCAAAAATGAATTGTACAGCCAGGACAGCCGTCGGTTGATCACCCCCATTACCACCTCCTCCCAACTGAAGCTGATCCGTGGGGATTACAGCGATGCGGAAAAAGGAGCCCGCCGGGCTTACCAAATGGCCGTGGCATCTTATGGCGAGGAATCTACCAAGACAATCCCTTCGCTTTCGTTGATCACAGATATCTACGTGGCCATAGGGGACTATGAAAAAGCGGAGGACCGACTAAGGGAGATCATCAGCCTGCAAGAGCGGGAGTTTGGCAGGCAACACATCAATGTGGCCCTCGGACTAGCTGACCTAGGTTTGGTGAAGTTCTACATGGAGGAGGACTACCCTGAAATTGAAGCTTTGTACGAAGAGGCTTTGAAGATCATTGAAACCAACCTGAGTGACCGCAATCCCAACTATGCCTTGGTGTTGCAAAACCTGGCAGGTCTCTACATTGCCACCGGCCGCCTGGGTGAGGCAACTGCAGCATTGGAGCAAGCCCAGGCCATTTGGGAGAGTCGTTTGGGCCGGAGAAATAATATTAACCTTGCGGATATCTACTTACTGCACGGGGACATCTTTTATGCAGAGCGCAATTATGAGGATGCCACCAAACTGTACAATAAGGCCCTGAAGCTGTTTGAGAAGTTTTTCAGCGAAGAGCACCCCTCTTACGTGCGTACCCAGTCGCGCCTGGCGAAGGTATACTATATGAATGGCGACCAAAGGCGCGCCAAGAAGACCATCGAAGACGTACTGGAGAGCTACAATAGCTTCATTAAGAACTATTTCCCTGCCTTGTCTGAGCGGGAGAAGGCCAAGTACTGGAACACCATCAAGGCGGACTATGAGTTCTACAATACCATGGCGATCACCATGCAAGATCGCTATCCTGAACTGGTGGAGAATATTTATAATAACGCCTTACTTACCAAGGCCCTCCTGTTGAACTCCTCCATCAAGATGCGGCAGCGCATTTTGAATAGTGACGATGCAGAGCTGAAACGTCAGTACTCGGAGTGGCTGGAGAAGAAGGAGTTGTTGACCTCTATCCTGTCCATGAGCCAGGAGGAGATTGAGCAAAACAATCTGAACCCTCAGCAGCTAGCCAGTGATGTAGAATTGCTAGAGAAATCCTTGAGTGAAGACTCAGAGGCTTTTGCTCAGGGATTTGAGAATGAGGAAGTAACATGGAAAGAGGTGCGGAAGTCGCTGGGACCTGGCGAGGTGGCCATCGAGATGGTGCGGTTCCGGTTCTTCGACCAGACCTTTACGGACTCTGTGGTGTATGCCGTGATGCTGCTGAAAGAAGATTCGCGCAAGGGCCCCGAGCTGGTGCTGCTCAACAATGGAGCGGACATGGAGGGCGACTACTTGCACTACTACCGCAACAGTATCAAGTACCGTTTGACGGACCGGTATTCGTACGATATTTTCTGGAGACCAATACAAGAAGCGGTGGGTACCGCAGCCAAGATGTTTGTGTCGGTAGACGGTGTATATAACCAAATCAACGTAGAGGCCATTCCTACGGGAGAAAACCGATACGTGATTGATAACAGTAATATCATCCTGATCTCCAATACGAAGGATATCTACCTGAGTACGCTTCGTGAGGACACCCAAGGAGAGCGACAAAACGCGGTCATGTTTGGCGATCCTGAGTTCTACGTGAGTGCCAGGAACTACGATCCGAGTGGGAAAATCAGCGATCTGCCAGGGACTCGCGAGGAAGTGGAGGAGCTGAAGCGACTGCTGGCTGAGCAAGGATGGACTACCGATGAGTACGTGGAGCAGATGGCTACGGAGCCCCAAGTGAAACAGATGGATAATCCTCGAGTGTTTCACATCGCTACCCACGGTTTCTTTGAACCTGGAAAAAACATTGAGGAGATCCCAGGGGTGTCTGTAAGCGAGGCTCAGGCGTATGAAAATCCATTGCTAAGAACGGGCCTATTGCTGTCTGGGGCTGGCAATTTGCTAGACCAAACCGACTTCAATTTCAACTTGGATGATGGTATACTCACGGCCTACGAAGCCATGAACCTAAACCTGGACTATACAGATCTGGTAGTGCTAAGTGCTTGCGAAACGGGCCTAGGGGAAATTGAGATTGGCGAAGGAGTGTACGGACTACAGCGGGCCTTCCTGGTAGCGGGAGCAAAGTCGCTCATTATGAGTTTGTTCAAGGTGCCCGATGAAGCTACTCAGAAGCTGATGGTGAAATTCTATACCAAATGGCTGGAAACCGGAGATAAGCGACAAGCCTTTATTGAGGCCAAGAAGGAAATCAGGAATGAATTCCAGGAACCCTACTACTGGGGTGCCTTCGTGATGATTGGCATTGAATGAGAAACTAGCTTTTGAAGCGAGAAGTCAGAAGCGGGAAGTGAGAAGAAAATAGAGCCTGGGCTATCACCTGGGCTTTTTCTTTGCTGTGATGCAGCCGATTTATCTTGAGTTGTCTGTGGTGGAGGCTTTCAGATAAGATGGCCTACAGGAGTACAAACGGTGCTCACGGCCAGGTTTTGAAGGAAAAGGGATAATACCTTTTGGTGGGTACTTCATTATCACCTATAAAATCCTCTGCGCTCTCTGCGCCACCTCTGCTTCTCTGCGAGAAACCAACCCCCTCTTCCGTCTAGGCAAAAAAAATCCCCAGGCCTTGCGACCCGGGGAAGAACTGTATTTACGAATGATATCGGAAGATTATTCCTTCACAATCTGACGGATGATCTGCTGCTCACCCTTACGGATAGTCAGTAGATACATGCCAGCCGACCAGTTGCTTAGGTTCACTTGAGTGTCCTCTTGCATAGATCCGCGAGCAATCACCTGTCCTTGCAGGGTAGTCACTGAGTAGAATGCATCCTCCATACCCTTGGCCGTGATAGTCACGATGTCCTGCGTAGGGTTAGGATAGATAGCCAAGTCAAACTCAGGAGCGAAATTCTCGGCAGTAGTAGCACCACCAAAGTAGGTTTCCGCAGCCAAAGGAGCAGGTTGGTTGTTCACCGAAAGTGCATCTACACACATGTCACCTTGCCAGGTAGAACCGGTAGTACCTACGAAACGCAGATACAACGTGCCTCCAGCGTAAGCTCCCAGATCTACACTAGAGGTAGACCACTGGTTGCCTTGGTTGCCGGAACGGCTCCATACGTTGCTCCAGCTAGAACCGTTAGAAGAAGCCTCTAGTACCAGGCCGCCCATGTTGCTAGCACCAAACATATGGTACGAGAAGGTAACACTAGCATCGCTCTGACCGGAAAGGCTGATAGCAGGGCTCGTCATGATGGCTACTTTGCTAGGATAGTTAGACCCAGAAGCCTCAGTGTAGTTGTAGTATGATCCTTCTACCGCTCCGCTAGGTCCGGTGTTGTTAGAAGGAGTACCACCCGAGCGTGCGGTCCAGTTAAAATCATCGCCACCGTTGTTGGTCCAGTCACCCATGCCGCCAGACTCCCAGCCTTGGCTATAGAGAGTAACAGGAGCTGCACTGTTGCTCACCTGAATGTCATCGATGGCTACGTCACCTTGCCAGGTGGTACCGGTAGTACCTACGAAGCGGAATTTAACGGTACTGCCCAAGTAAGCAGAAAGATCTACCGAAGCGTCGTTCCACTGGTTGCCTTGGTTACCCGTTACTGAGAAAATAGAAGACCAAGTAGAACCATCCGTAGTAGCCTCAACCGTCAAGTTTACAGTGGTAGCCGTTCCAAAGCTGTGGTACGCAAAATTAAGCGAAGCAGTAGACTGAGCACTCAGGTCGAAACAAGGGCTCTCGAAGATGGCCACTTTGTTAGGGTATCCGGTGTTATTGCCTGATGCTTCTACATACATGTACCAGCTAGACCCGCCGTTGCCGCTGCTAGGGCCGGTGCCGCTAGAAGGTGTGCCTCCGCTGTCGCGAGACCAGTCCAGGTCGTCACCGCTAGCCTGGGAGAATGCACCCGTACCGCTTTCGAAGCCCTCGTTGTAAGGGAAGCTGCTGATGGTAGTGCTGCAAGAAGGACCGCTGCTACCGCCAGACTGAGTAGTTACGTTCACTGTAGCAGAGTATGCGCTGCTACCGCCAGAACAGTTGGCCCGTACGCTGATAGGGTAAGCTGTGCTAGCGCTCAAGCCAGTTACGTTGTAGGAAGTGCTGGTAGTGTTGAACACCGTGCCGTTCACATCCAAGTCGTAAGAAGTAGCCCCAGAAACTGCATTCCAGCTAGCGGTGAAGCTAGTTTGGGTGACACTGCTAGCTGCCAGGCCAGTAGGTACATCGCAAGAAGGAGGAGGGGTACCATTGAAAGGGAAGCCGGTGAAAGCACCACGACCGTGAGTAGCCACGGTTACCTGACCGTCAGAACTACGGTACTGCAACATATCCGTACGGGTATTGGCCAGTCCGGTGTTAGTAACTCCCCAGTCTACATTCGTAGCGCTCAGGTTGTCCGTAGACCATACACCTTGCTCAGTGGCTAGCAATACTTCGTTGGTGTTGCTAGGATTAAACAAAGCCCAGCGTATCGGCATATCAGGTAGGTTGCCTTCCTTGCTAGTCCAGCTGCTACCACCGTTGCTAGTATACCATACTGAGTTTACACCGTAGTTGGTGTAAGTGATCAACAGCTCATTGTCATTAGCACCTACCGCTACAGAAGAGATGTATCCGTTAGGCAATCCTGATCCGCTAATGTTAGTTACCGTGCTGCTGGTGCCGTTTTGGGCATTGTCTACACGGTATACACGACCATTATCAATACCGAAGAATACACGGTTGTTGGTGGAGGCCAGGTTTCGGCAGTAACTACCTCGCCCAACACCAACA
>JBCBHI010000395.1:0-5268 GCA_038525885.1 Bacteroidota bacterium | reverse complement strand
GCATCAGCTTCGGCTAGAGAAGCCTTTTGAGTACGAAATCCAGGTGGCTCCTGAAATAGACCCTCAGCACGAAATGATCCCGCCCATGTTTGTGCAGCCCTTTGTCGAAAATGCCATTGAGCACGGAGTATTAAACCTCAAGAAGGGAGGCAAGATTGAGCTCAATTTTAAAAAGCAGGGAGATTTTATCTCCATCGAGGTGCTAGACAATGGGGTGGGTATTCAAATGACTACCGTGGAGGGTACTTCGCATTCCTCTTTGTCAACCACCATCATCAAAGAGCGGATGGATCTGTTCAATCGAAACCTTCGCAACAAGATCAATTTGGTAGTAGGGAACCAAACCGACGAATCTGGCCAAGTGCGAGGAACCCGGGTAGAGCTCATGGTGCCCTACCAGCGGGGGTAGATAAAGTTCTTTTGTAATAAATCTCGATAAGATATCAATAGTAGTGGGACTTGGATTTAAGAAATGTTCCTCAAAACCATATTACTTACTTTAAAAGAATATGGCCAGGGAAAGTTCTTCTGATTTCAAATCAGCGATTGCTTTTACTTGATCAACGTTTTGTCATTTTAATAAAGATTGATTTCTAAATCTGCTGATTCAACAAGGAGTACGAAATTAAAATAAAAGACTTGCGAACTCAATTTGTTTTCCTAATATCCTCTGTCTTTATACTCATGGTAAAATCGCTCTTCGGAGTAGTCAGGAAAGCGGTTTTGTAGCTTAGTGCAGTGGCGCTGTAGTACGTCATCCATAGTGTGTACCCCCTCGCGGAGTTTGTGGACCCGGCACCTGCCTACCGCCAATTCCAAGAGACCCTCAGCGGTTTTATCGTCCTCAATCAACCGCTGGAACTGAAACACACCGTTAGCTTCCTTCTTGTGCTGATCCATCTTGAGCAAGGCCGCCGCCACAAAGAAGTCCGGTGGGGATAGAGGTTTGTCTGGTTCGTAGGCCACATACGTAGCGGCAATATGATCCTTATGGATGCGGGCCTCAGCAATCAATCGCCAGGTGATGATCTGTTGTCTTTTCACAATATTCCCGGCCTCGTCCCAGTCGTCCACAGTATTTTCTACGCTGGAGTAACCGTCGAAGTGCATCAGATCATTGATGAAGCCTACGCTGAAGGTAAGGGTATACTCTAAAATCTGATCAGGGTCGTATTCACAACTCATCTCCGGTACCTCCACGTCATTAGCATCTCCTTCCCAAATACCCACACTGAAATGCTGTACCTCAAACGAAGAAATGAGCGGCTGTCCGGTGTACCGTACTTCAAACTCTGCATGCTTCAGTTTGTGTAGTACTTGCTGCGATAGCGTTCTCCCGGTATTGATCAGATAATCCAGGGAATCCTCGTGGAAGTGGGTGAGATTCCTTACCGGACCTACTAGTTCAGTGTTGTCTTCTACCCGTTCACAAACCACCATATTCGAAACACATTGCAACGGTTGGTGACCAAAAGAAGTAGTACAGGTGAGAGTAAATTTTTCTACTTCTGCACTGGCGCCTACGTAAGCCATACCCATTAGCTTTAGGCTAGGTAGGTCGGCTTCAAATAATAGGTGGTGGCCGGTTCGCCTCACCAGTATTTGCGCTTCAATAATCTCCCCACTGTCCAACACATAACGAAACACCATACGGTCTCCTAAGAACTCATAATTGGCGATATAGAACCGTACATGTTCCGGGCCGTGCGAACTGGCTTCCATACCAAAGGCATTATAGCAACCCTCTATCATAGGCAAGCTAGAGGTGTTCAATACCTGAGCGGCTGGGGTTGGGTGAGCATACCGAAATTTGCGAAGAATGTCTTTCATGCCTTGGGCATCCGAGGGTGGGCTAAACCCTTCAGGATCCTCGGCAAAGCCTACCAGGTGGGCTAGGACGGAGTCGCCTCCTTTGCCTTGATTGAAAAAACGCTGAACCGAGGAGTAGCTTAATCCTGCTCGGATAGCAATCTCTCGTTTGTCGTATCCGCTGTCTTCTAGTAGTTCAAGTAATACTTTTTTGTAGTGTTCCAGATGTGTTGGTTCCATTCGGCTATTTAGGTTTTAGTTGACTTTCCCAGTTTCTGCTCACTGGGTGCACAGTTTTCGCTCAGTACTAAGTATAACCACACCAATCCGTTTTGACAATTTCTATAAGTCCGTGGGACTCAAGTTGGGAGGGTTTTCGTAAGGTTTATGGGATTTCTCTTATCCAAGCCCCTCCGTAAGAATATCTAGTTAGGGTTGTCAATCGCCGATTTGTTGTGTATTGGAAGGATAGCTAACTCCGCCCGGGTTTTCCTACAGAATATCCCGTGAGATGATTATTAGAAGGGATCATTGGTTTTTTCATTTGCCTACCTACCATTTTTTGAACCTATGATCATCATGAAACAACGCATCCTTTATTTATCACTCCTCTTAGTTTTCGGTAGGGGTACCAAAGTATGGGCATATCAGCCGCCCTCAGGAATATCCCAAATTGATTCATTGGAACACTTGCTGACGCAAACGGAAGAAGACAAATTCGACTTGTGGAATCGTTTAAGTGGCTTGTGTTTCAAGTATGGGCAGTTTGAAAAAGGGGCTCAGTATTCGATGAATATGCTAAAACATGCCAAACGAGAAAAGGATACAACTCGCTTAGCTGCCTTACACTATCGTTTGTCATTACTTCACGGTGAAATGGGGAATTGGAAGGTGGCTATTGCCTATACCGATACTGCCTTGGCGCTAGTGCCACCTAGTAATACAGCGTTGAGATTTAGACTGCACAATGTTATGGGCCAACATTCTTTGCGGGCGTCTCAATTTGAAGATGGCGAATGGCATTTTCGAAAATCATTGGACATTGCCATATTTATGAAAGATACTATGGGCATTAAAGCAGGCTATAACAATCTGGGAATCGTCTTTAAGAAGAATTATGCCTACGATTCAGCCTTGCATTATTATCGCTTAGCGGCAAACCTCACTCAGGACTCGCTCAAATTGGCTACCAACATTACCAACATCGGCAAGGTATACCGTCATCTGGAGCAGTGGGATTCTGCCATGCATTACGAATGGATGGCTTACCATATCCGTATTCGTCACGGTGATTCCACTCGCTCTATCAGCAATATTCAGGAATTGGCTGAAATTAAAATGCTCCTGGAGGATTGGGAAGCAGCGGTAGATTTGTCTAGGGAAGCTATTGCTAGTGCGGAGAGATATCTGGTATTCGATCTCATTATGGAAAGTCTCACGGTATTGCAGCGAGCGCTCTTTATGCAGCAAAATTTTGAAGAAGCCAATCAGCTAGACTCAGTGATCCTGGTATGGAAAAATTTTGAGGATGAGAAACTATACGTAGAACAGGTTGCCACAACGAGTGCCAAGTTTGGACTCAAGCTTACTGAGGAAAAACTAGCTGACATTCAAAATAGTCATAAAACGGCTTCCTCACTGATTACTTGTTTAGTAGTACTAGTGGTGCTAGGTATTGTGGTTACTTTTTGGCTGGTGAAAACCCGAGAGAAGAAGCTATCCCTATACACTCAAAAACTGGATAAATTGTCGGAAGAAAATCAGGTCCTCAAACAAAACCAAATCAAACAAGCCAGCGCCCAAGTGCTGGCTCAGGCGCATCAACGGCTACAGGCACTAAATGAGAAGTCTAACCGACTTTCCACTGCGGAAAAATTCCAGGAGGTAAGAGCATTGGTATTGATGGTCAGCCCTGAGTTTTTGGCCAGACTTAAAGCACTGTACCCTAAGGTGTCATTGAATAAAAATCACCTCCACTTTTTATTCGTTACCCGGCTTAACGCTATTATGAAACTGAGTAATAAGGAAGTCTTTTGGTTATTACTCACCAGCAAGAAAGGAATGGGAGAAGACGACGTGAAGATGGTAAACAGCGTGTCACAACTTAGGCGAAGAATAGAAAAGAAGGGGATAGATCTGCAAGCTGTCTTGAAGCTTTGATTTTTTTAAAGCATTGATACGCAGTATTTTATGTCTGGAAAGCACACGTTTTCTTCACGGTGACATTTTGGTTGAGTCTGATTTGTAATTCTTTATTGTCGGCATAACTAAACAATTGATGTTATGTCAAACAACTACAGATTCGCCAGGCCTGACGCAGTTGAACGGCCGGAAATAGTGAGAAGAACGAAGGCTACCACATTCCATTGGTTGGGTAGGGTAGTCTTCCTGTTCTTGTTCATGTTAACAAGTATTCATTCCACCTATGGTTGGCAAGACCATACCTGCTCCCGGTTTGAGAGTATTACTGATGGTGGTGTCTTGGAACCTGGCCGTGACTATTGGGTAGTGGTCAAATTTTTAAACTCAGGGACGAATACCTGGAGAGGTGGTTCAAATGGTAACATTCGATTGGGAATTGGTAGGCCCAAGGTGGAGCCTAAACCCACTTCCTATTCCATTGCGCATCCTACCTGGGTCTCGGACGCGGTACCCGCATATATGACAGAGGCTGAAGTCCGAGAGAATGAAATAGGGACTTTTATTTTTCTTACTCATATTCCGGAAGGGCATGATCCAAACGATAATCAGTTTTGGTTCAATCCTATTGATGAAAACGGAGAGTATATCCTAGACAATCATCCAAAACCCAATAGCCCTAGTCCAGCTGAATTGAATTTCACTCTAGTTGGCCCTGAGAAGTGGCGCGCAGAGTTTGAAACCATTACTTCTTGGTCTCAGCCATTGGTAAAAGGGAATTACTACACAGTAACGGCTAAGTTTAAAAATGTGGGTACCGGAACTTGGGGCGGTGGTGCACAAGGCAATATCAAGCTGGGCTCCGGTAGACCTTCCGCTCAAAATGTAAACAACGATATCTCCCATGATAGTTGGTTTGCACCTACCCGGCCTACCTTTTTACAAGAGGATTTTGTGGCACCAGGTCAATCGGGAACATTTCGTTTTCTGATAGAAATACCTGAAGATTATGACCAAGATCCTCCTCCCATTTATACCTACAGTGTGGTAGCCAATGGTTCCAACTATTTGTATGACGCTAATGGGGATGAAAGCTTTGCTGGCCTGCGCTTTACGGTCACCGAACTGGCGAAGAGTATTTCTATCTTTGAACCTGGCGGAGGAGATACGTGGTACCGAGGGACTTCTCATGCTATCCAGTGGACAGACGAGGGGTATTTCTTCAGCGATCAGCTCAAGTTAGACTTGGTATATGGAAGTAGTACCGTAGCGGCTCCCATTTCTACCGCCACTGATAACGATGGCTATTTTAAATTCACT
>JBCBHI010000394.1:0-5254 GCA_038525885.1 Bacteroidota bacterium | reverse complement strand
CGGCGCAATTGAAATCCCAGCTTTAGCTCGGTGATCTAAAAGCACAAATTCTCAGGGCTTCAGCCCAACGATAGTCAGTTTGCTTGGGCTAGGCGCCCCCGTCTGAAGCCCGGAGAATTTGTGCTTTTAGATCACCGAGCTAAATTGGATGGGGTCGCCTAGACTGGCACACTAGCTCGGCGCAATTGAAATCCCAGCTTTTCGACCCAAATCGCTGAAAAACTTTGGGTTTGTGGAATTGCCTAAACCTGAACTATATATGGAAAAGCATAACCCGGATGTATATAGCGGAATAGATAAAACCGTTGCTAGCAAGAGCTAAGTAATTAGGCCCTACGAGATGCAGTTGTTCATGGCCTGAACCTTTACTTTTTTTAAGTTTCGTGCCTCAGTGAAGCTAATTCTTCGATAGGGTAAAAAGCTGATAAAACAGACCAATTCGCTGCGTGTCTGGCTTAGGTCTTTGGCTTCGTGTAAGAATGCCTTAGCATGTGGCTTCCTTCGTGAACACGGAGGTCGGAGGGGCTTTCCTAGAAGTAGTTGATTGTTCTTTAATCAAGCCTTTTTGATTCGCTTGGTTTGAAACTCATTGGTTAAATTCTGGAGATTGGCCTACCCAAAAGGTGAGCAACCCTAAAACATTTCTAAACTCGATGGCCCTGATCCCCCTAGATTGGAGTTTCGTATTTACCTTTGCCTTAATTCTCAATTCAACTCTATGCATCGATTCCTTCTCTTCCTGATTGTCCTAGGCACGTTTGCCTGTGGTGGCACTTTCAAACAGAATAACGCTGAGTCTACTGATACGATACCCGAAACCTCCTATCCCGAAGCTACCGCTGAGGTAGCTGTTGCCCCGCCGGACACAGCGTCACCTACTGATCTACCGGATAAGACGACTGAGGTAATGCCCGCGGAGGAATATTTGGCGGAGGCTTATTATTCAGAGGAATATGGGGAGGATGACTGGGATGCCTCAGGTGTATACCACACTTCTTCCGATTCGGTATTTGTGTTCCCGGTTACGGGTGGCGGATTGGGGGTACGGATACCCCTGGATTTGCGCCCCGGCTTAGATACGGCCGAAGTAATCAATGCCTTGAAACGAAGCGTTTACCTTGACGATGAGTTGCGGAGTGGCCCGCTGGATCCTGCAGTAGCGAGATCACTGGTGCGTAGTATACCCCCGCGTATGCTCAAACTATATACCCGGGAGGCGGGAGTGCTACAGGATAGTGCTGATATTTTTCAATACATTGCCCAGGCTTCGAATACCGAATTCCAGATAGGTATGTCCTATTCTGTGTATAACAGATATGATCTGCCGAGCGACCTGCTTGCGGTTTCTGACCCGGAGGAAGCTTTGCAATGGGAGGCCATGTATTTGTATGGTGATGATGGTGTAACCCAGGAAATAAAGGCCTTATTTCCGGTTCCTGATTCGGCACAAACCCAATATCAGTGGGGTTTTGGACAGGTGCTATGGCCGCGAGATTCCACGATTCGCATAGCTTGGGGAGGGCGTAGCCGAAAAGGGTACCCCGATCAGACTTTGTCCTTTGTGGCCTTGCAGAAGGAGGGAGGCCCTTGGGAAGTGGCCTACCAACAATATACCCATCGCATTATCTGGGGGCTAACACTGCTTCCGGTTCGTTGGCACGGGGGATATGTGTTCTATGCCGATTTGGTATCACCTGAAATGGATAGTGAGATATATGATCATAAGGAACTGGTGATTTACTTTAACGGGGACCGCTACGTGGCCTCCCCGGATGGCTGGTTGTACCCGGCAGAGTAAGTGGAGATGGAGGCGGCCTACTTACTTGTACTACTCGTGTTTTATTAGTCATCCTTCCCATGGAGCCTTACTTACTCAAATTTCGCAAAGTGAACCATCTACTTGGAAGTAACTCTGGATAAAGTAAAACAGCTCTCAGAATAGGGTAGGTAATACCTTAGCATGTGGCTTCCTTCGTGTACACTGAGGTTGGTGGGGCTGCCCTAGAAGTTGTTGATTGTTCTTTAATCAAGCCTTTTGATTTTTAGTTTAAAACCCTGTACTCCTTCGGGCTCATACCCGTTTTTAGTTTGAATAAATTGCTGAACCGTTGAGGATATTCAAATCCCAATGAATAGGCTATGCCGCTAATGCTATCATTGGAATTAAGCAAACTGTTCTTTGCTTTTTCTATTAAAAAATAATGGATGTGTTCTAGTGCCGTTTTCCCGGTCTCTTTCTTTAGGAGATCACTCAAATAATTGGGCGAGAAGTTTAGCTGTTTTGCACAGAAATCCACAGTCGGAATGCCTTTTTGATTCGTTTGCTCTGAATCATAGTAGGAGAGAAGGAACCGCTCAAACTTGGATATGATGTCGGTGTTGAGGTTGGTTCTTGAGAAGAACTGACGATCATAAAACCGTAGGCAATAATCCAAAAACAACTCAATGTTTGACAAGATAAGGCTTTGGCTGTGGCGGTCTAGTGTTTGACTGTATTCCTGTACGATTTTATCCAATAAACCCTCAATGGCTACTCTTTCTTTGTCTGATATATGTAAAGCTTCGTTAGCGTCATATTGAAAAAAGGAATACTTGTTCATTTTGTCCAAGGAGTCTGACCTCCTCAGTATGTCGGGATGAAATATCAAGGTCCAACCTTCAGGATCTATTTGTTCGCTGTCTACGATGTCATTATTGAATTCCATTACTTGGCCCGGGGCGGTAAAAACCAAGGTGCCCTCCTCATGATCGTATGAATTTCTACCGTAAGAAAAGGTGCTACAGACATTGGATGATTTGAAGATGATGGCATATAAGTGATTGATAATCTTTACTTCCTGTAGGGTAGAGATAGCCTGAATGTCTCGGTTGTAAATGACACTGACGAGTGGATGGTCAGGCTTGGGAAGCCCACCCATCCGATGCATTTCTGATACCTTACGAATTTCTACTGTCTGTCCCATGCTATTCACTTCCTGATTTAACGAGTATAGCCTCCTTTATCACTGAATATATTTATCATAAAACTCCTCAAAGGCATCAAGTTGGAACTTGTTGGCTTCTTTGGCAATGGTTGCTTTGGGTGAACCTACTTCAAAACCATGATATCCTCCATTGAAGACCTTAAACTTGACGGGTACGGAGGCTTTTTCTAAGGCTTCCATGTAGGCTTTGTTTTCGTCGTAAAACGGTTCTAAGTCTCCCACAAAGCTTATCGTGGGTGGAAAGTCATGGTAATCCTGATTGAGAGCCGGAGAGGCGTAAGGGGGGATCTGCTGGTCAATGTTTCTCAGGTATAAATTCCATGCACGAGCGTTTATGTTGGCATCCCACATGGCAGAGCCTTGCATTTTTGAGGATTCGGTCATCATTCTATGGTCCAGCATGGGATATATAGGCATTTGAAAAGCAGGTTTGATGGCTTGGGTATCACGAACTTTTAGGGTGATGGCCGCCGCCATGCCTCCGCCTGCACTGTGCCCTGCAATGATAAAGTTGTCGGGATCTATTTTGAGCTCCTCAGCATTATCTCGCATCCATAGTAATACATCAAAACAATCATTAAAACCCGCTGGGAATGGGTCTTTTGGGGACAACCGATAATCAGGTGCTACAATGACCACATCTCTTCTCTTTAGTATATCTGCATAGAATACATTGGCCATTTCGGGTATTCCCATCATGTACCCACCTCCATGAAAGTATATCATGGCAGGTAGTGTTTTGGTAGTCCCTTGTGGGCGGAAAATACGGGTTCGAATTTTATGATCTTGGGTGATGCTACTGGAAACGAAATGCGTTTCGTTTACGGCGCCCTTTACTTTTTGTCCTTTGGTAAGTCTGACGAGGCTGTTCATGATCTTCAGCCCAGATCGCTTCGAATTCATGGATATAATGAAACGGAACTGGCTGTATTGAGCTTGTAGCTCCTTGTCAAGCATTTCTTTGGTTACGATCATGTCTTTTATATTTAAAGCTTGATCCAAAGGAAACGGAAGTGGCGGCGGCGGACTAAAGGATTTCAAGGAAATACTAAATGATTTTCCTGATGTTAAGGTTTTTCATAACTGATTGACATTCAGGGTTTAATGCTTGTTAAAAATGTGTCTCCTGATAATTGTTGGATGAAGTAATCCAATGCTATGAATTCAAATCAAAGGTTATTCAATTAAAAGATTGAAGCCCTTTTACTTTTAATTACTCTACACCAATGATGGGATACAATTGAAGTTTTGATGAGCCCAGTTTCGGTAGATTCTGTGTACCAACCTCCATATGGTTTCTTACCTCCATGGCCTCGACAATCCTTTTCTGGAGGATGGATGCAGCCATTGATGCCATTCTCCATAAACCATCTTTGGGTAGGCTAGCATTATCCGTTGGCATCTGGATTTGCCAATTCCAGACGTCTCTTATCCCGAAGGCTTGCCTACCTAAGCTGCGGCTGTTAGTTTGCAAGGCTATGGAAAGCCGATCTGAGGAAGAGGAAATGAAAGACGTACGCCCCATCAAGCGCATAACCGTCCAGTCCATGTTGGAATCGGTACTGAACCTTTTCAATATACGTCGGGGGATAGGCCGTACCCTTTGGTTGCTCTTCCGCTCTCCCGCACGCCTAACGGAGGAGTACCTAGGAACGGGGCGGTATCGGGTGGTTCCCCCATTCCAACTGCTGTTACTTGCTACTACTCTGTTCTCGGTCTTCTATATCATCGGGGAAGAGAATTACTCCCTATTCGATAACCTCATTGATGGGTATTTCATTCAGGACGACCTGTCTCCGGAACAGGAAGCCCAAGCCAGGAGCCGTGCCTTAGTATTGAGCCCCGTACTGTTTGGATTTTTCTTGGGTGGTGGAGCTTTCTGGCTCTGGCTTTTTCACCGCAGAAGCCCGTATAACTACGCCGAAATCCTGGTGTTCTTCTGCTACTGGGTGGCCTTTGTATTCTTCCTCTTTTGGATTCTAATGGTCGTTTCCATGCTTCCTCTTGACGACAGCTTTATTGCAGGAGTACTGATGCTGGGTACTCTGATTCTTTGGTCGGTGATTCACTATAGCCGAGGATTACAATGGCTATGGGTGAGGAAATGGTGGCAGAACATCCTCCTTACTTTAATCCTATTACTCCTCTCCTGGATTACGATTGCTATAGGTTTTATCCCGATTATGGTTTGGGCAACCTGGGGGATAGGCTAGGGGAGAATAGTAGTTCCGAGCCTGGTTGGGAAGAAAGTGGTTGTATTCGCCGGAACA
>JBCBHI010000393.1:0-5273 GCA_038525885.1 Bacteroidota bacterium | reverse complement strand
ATGACTCCAATAGTGCGGATGTAGGCGACTACCCACAGTATGGCCCCCGTTAGAAATAAGATGTGTTCAGTAAGGGTATAGTCTTTTAGGTTAAACCAAGGTTCGTGCATAATTTAAAGTTATTTGTGCCGAATAGTCGGTCGTAGTAGGCGGTTCCTGAAGTATATAAATTAGACCTTTATCTTTAGCATAAATTGTGATAAAACTTTGAAAAGATAGCAGAATTGGTTTCACAATTCTATTGCAATTCCTTTCATTGCCTAACCCTATGTCAGATCATCTAACCCAAGCTCCCCGCTTTCCGGGAGTTCCTTTGCTAGGCAGTGCCCTCAAGTTTCGCAGCAATCCTGCCGGGTTTTTTATGGAAATGAGTGCCCAGGGTGAGCCCTTGCTCAATTTCAAAATGCTGCACATCAATGCCTTCTACGTTTCCAGTGCAGAGGCTACCCAGGAGATGCTCGTCAATAAGTTTCGGGCGTTTATCAAAGGGGGGATATTCTTTGACAACGGCAGCAAAATATTTGGCAACGGGCTGGTATTCAGCAACGGCGAGTTTTGGGGTAGGCAACGGCGGATTATGCAGCCTATGTTTCACCGGGAGGCCCTGGCGAGCTATCTCTCGGCTATGCAGGCCGAGGCCGAAGTGATGTTGAATGCCTGGCGCGAGGAGGCCAAGCAGGGCCCGGTGGACGTACACCGACACTTAAATCAGCTCACGCTAGACATCGCCTCCAAAGTACTGTTTGGCTCTAGCCTTTCGGCCGAGGGGCGAAAAAACCTGCTAAGCAGCATGGCTTTCATGCTGCACGAAACCCAACGCCGGACCCTCAACGGGGTGGACCTGCCCTGGTGGATACCCACGCCTGCCAACCGGAAATTGGTAAGCAATATCAAAACCTACGATCGTATTACCGAGGAGGTGATTCGGGACAAGGAAAATGCCGATCCTGATGATCGGTCGTTGGTAACCTTGTTGCTCAATACGCCCGATGAAGAAACGGGCGAGCAGATGAATTACCAGCAAATCATCGATGAGATTAAGGTTTTCTTCATCGCAGGCAGCGATACCAGCGCCAATGCCCTGGCCTGGACCCTCATGCTGCTGGCTCAGCATGCGGAGGTATTGCTAAAGGTGCAAGAGGAAATATCAGCCGTGGTACCTGAGGGGGGCTATCCTACTATGGAGCAGCTCAACCAACTGAAGTACACGGAGCAGGTGATCAACGAGAGCCTGCGGCTCTATCCGCCAGCTTGGGTGATAAGCCGCTCCAATCCTGAACCGGATTCGCTGGCGGGCTTTAGCATACCTGCGGGCTCTACGCAGTTTCAGTCGCCCTTTGCCTTGCACCGCAACCCGGCCTATTGGGAGGAGCCCGAGCGCTTTGACCCCGAACGCTTTAGCCCGGAACGGGGCGGAGCCAAAAGCCCCGCTTTCATTCCGTTTGGCAACGGCGCCCGTAAGTGTATCGGGCTACGCTTTGCTATGATGGAGATGCTTACGGTACTGGCCCGAGTGGTGCCTTTGGTAGAGTTTCAGCTGCCGGCCGGGCATAAGGTGGTGCCCCAGTTTAGCGCCACCCTGGAACCCCAGGGCGGCTTGCCTATGCAGCTAAAGTTTCGGGAGTAAGCCCTTACCGTACGTTGCGGAAAATCCGCTCAAGCCGTACCCGTTTGTTGGGGAACAGGCGGTTGAGCAGGAAGGTAATGGGTACCCATATAATATTGACCAAGGTCCAATACCAAGGCAGTCCTTCGCGCCAGGGCATGCCCTTCTTGAACCGCAGGCGGTCTACTAAGCGGTAGATTACCAACATATCGGGCTCGTATAGCCTCCAGATTTTGCACTTGGGTTGGCTAGATCCGCTCACTTGCAGGATACTATTTACCGCCCGGCGGGCGGCTTCGTTGGCCCCTTCCATGGTAGCCAGGTCGGTATTGGTGCGCACGTAGTCGCTCGCCAGAAACAGATTGTTGATCTGGGTAAATGCCTCGGGCCGGAGTGACCAAGAGTTGGTGGTATTCACCAAAAGTGGCTCCTGATTACGTGTTTTCATACTCTGCGGACCAAACTGCAGCGTCACCGGATCTTCTACCTCTTCTCCCGTACGTACATTGACCAGCCTACCGTCTTTCTCTTCAATATCCCGATCCAGATAGCGGCCTTCCACCATCGATTTCTCAATGAGCTTGTTTCCGTTTTCGTCCACCAGCCGCTTTTCCATTTGGTCCCATACCCCATCCAGAATTTCAGACTTACTTAGTTCACTGGCCTGTTGGCCTGCCGAATTGGGCGTAAACCAGTCCGAAATATCTACCGATAGTACTCCCTTGGCTTTGCCGTTGCCTTTTTCGGTAATGGGGAATTTGCCGTCCTGCCAGAACTGGATTTGAGAAATGGCCGTGATGGCCCAGGGCGAGTCAATAAACATGATATGGCCATTGGTGATGGTTACATCTTTATTGAGATAGTACTGGGCCCCGTTCATCCAGTTGACCGAGTTGGCGAGGGTAGGGATGTATTCCAGCGTTTGGTCCGCCTGATACATCTTGTTGGTTTTGGGGTCATCCCCATGCTTTTGCAGCAAGTCCGCAAATCGTTCTACCGGAACAGCGGAGATGTAGTAGTCCGCATCGTTCACATGGATCTGTGTGGACTTTTCAGGATCCGAAAAATCTAGCGTTACGTCTACTCCGGTGATGTCGCGTGTGGTATCGTCTACATGGATGAAATCCACGTGCGCATCGTGCACGTAGTTCACGCCCATTTCCTTTAGGTAGTCGCGCCAGGGGAATAGCCAGGCATCGTTCGTAGGGGCATTCAAAACCCGGTCCGTTTCGGCGTTTTTATTCGTCATCAGGAAGATGAGCTGTAGCAAAATGTCGCCCCCTGTTTTGGTACTCACCAGGCGGGGTTTAGCCGCTACTAGCGTACGCGTGATGCCCCCCACAAAGTATTCTTGAAAAGTGGTGCTGCGGTTGCTAGCATCCAGAAACTGCCACCAGCCTATGCGCTCATATACCTCTGCCCGGCGTTTGTAGGAGCTGGTCATTAGCTGCCACAGCTTACCAGCAAAGAACTCCACGTCGTCCTTCGTCAGCCCAGTGTCGGCATTAAACAGACCATTCAGCAGTACCTTTAGGTCCTTCAGGCTCTTGGGATAGTTTACTAACGTGGTAATGGGGGGCTTACCCTTGCGGGCCATCATTACCCGTGAGGTGGGCACTAGGTTATCGTAGACACCTAGCCGATTGTTGCCAAAGGGGATACGTTTCATGGTGTCCGTCACATGGCGGTAAAAACCCGGGAAGAACCGGAAGCCATGTTCGCCGGGCCAGTCCGGGCGCCCATCCGTACCCGAGTCGGGTACATCCACACTACGGGCCTTGCCCCCTACATATACCGGTTGGCGTTCGTATACCGTAACGTCAAAACCACGCTCAATAAGCTCGTGGGCGGCACTCATGCCGGCCACCCCACCGCCAAGCACTACTACTTTCTTCTTGGTCATTTGCTAGGTTATTTGAAAATTTAGATTGGGTTTCCTAATTACCAAGAATACCATTTTTCAGTCAATTTCATGCTATTTCAAATCAGGTATCCCATACCCGTTAGCGCATCGCCTGCTCTGGAATGTTGGCTGAGTAATCGGCCCAAGAAACGGTTACAAAGGTGTATTTTGATTTAGGATGAAGCTTAGCCAACGAGTAAAATCAAAATAGCCGAAAGGTTGTCTGATGATGTGGGAGATTCTATTTTTAGGAAACAACATCAAACACAGACTCATTATGGCCACACTTAGTCGCAATAAGAATAGCAAAGTAATCGGAGGGGTATGCTCGGGCCTTGCTCGCTACTTTGGCTGGGATACCACCATCATCCGGATCATTTTTGTGGTACTTCTTTTAGGATTCGGTACCGGTCTGCTGGCCTACCTTATTCTCTGGATTGTGATGCCTGCTAAATAAGGCAAGCACTTTTTGCCCATAAACTATCTCCTACCCGCCAGCTATTCCCACCTCTTCATTTGACCATCCGGGATAGCATTCTGTAGTCTATTTTACAGGTTGGTTGTTTGCAAAGTGCTTTATTGGTCCTCCCAAACAAGGGTTTAAAATGTCCTGATAAGATGTAATTTCAGGAACCCAAATTCCAAAAAGCACCCACATGCGCATTGCTGCTTATTTTTTTCTCACCCTTCTGTTTCTTTCCTCCTTTGCTGAGAAATGCCCCGGCCAGACCCGAGCCGAAATAGATTCCTTGTATGGCGTGGGATCGACCATGATAGGGTACCGGGATGATTCTACCCGGTATGTGGGTGAGCAAATCATCCAGGAGAGCCAATCGATAGGGTACGCTTTGGGGGTGGTAAGAGGGGAAATTGTGAAGGGGGTGGGGTACTTAGACCTCAGTATTCTGGATTCGGCAGCCTTTATGCTGCTACAAGCCAAAAACCACGCGGAGGACTTGGGCTCGCTTACGATGGAACAGGGCTTGGCCCTCAACTACTTGGGAGAGGTGTACTTGCAGCTCAATAGCCTAAACCAATCTTTGGTAAACTATCAGGAAGCACTCCAAGTCTTTGATCAACTAGAAGAACATAGGTACCGGAGTAACACTACCACCAATATTGGAATCATCTATTTGCGGCAAAGTGATTACCCTAAGGCCTTGGAGTATTTCACGCAGGCCCAGAAGATCTCACTAGATGAAAACCTGGGTGAGAGCCGTTTGCCAGCAGCCTACACCAATACTTCCATTGTGCTGAGTAGGATGGGAGATACGGATCAGGCCCTTGAGTTTGCCAAAAAGGCACTTCAGATAGACTTGAAAGCACAGGACTCGGTAGGAATTTGTAACTCTTATAGTTCCGTAGGGGGTGTGTTTAAGCGGGCGGGTCAGCTAGATAGCGCCATATTTTACTATGAATTATGCCTGGCCATTGCCCAAGATCAGCCCATCTACCGATCCATTACTCGTGGGGCATGGGTAAACATCGCCGAAATTTATTCCCAACGAGAAAACCCCCGGGAAGCTAACGCCATCCTGCAGCGGGTAGAACAACGGTGGCGCGACCAAGGGAGCCACAATCTGGAATCAGTGTACAATACGATCGCCAGGAACTACCTGAAACTGGCAGCCTACGACAGTGCCATACTATTTGCCAAGAAGGCCTACAGCATGGGAATTGCTCAGGATGTACAGCTGGAGATTAGGGATGCAACCGAATCATATTGGCCCGACCGCTCATGGGCCAGCCTCATGGTTTCGGTTG
>JBCBHI010000392.1:0-5287 GCA_038525885.1 Bacteroidota bacterium | reverse complement strand
GTCGCCCGAGCGGGCAGGGGTAGCCGCCTTTAATGCAGCTACAGGAGATGTTTCCGAGTTTCTGACGCACTATTTCACTTTCCTCTGCGATCAGCACCCTCGGCAATAGGCATAAAAAAAGCCCTGTGATTTAAGTCACAGGGCTCAACTATGTTATCGGGGAGGATGATTAACCATTTTCAGGAGTTACGTCCTCTTTGGGTTGTTCGTCCCCAGCATGCGAAGCGCCGTTCTCAGATGATTTATCCTCGGCTACCTCACTTTTCGCACTTTCTTTAGCCTCGCTAGCCTTGCGAGCTTCCTCTTTGTCACGCTCTAGCTGGCCACTGGTAAAGGCCTGATAGGTGGTTTCCTTTTGGAAAGGACGTTCACCTATAAGCCGCTCCAAATCCTGTTGGAAGATGATCTCTTTGTCCAACAGCTCCATCGCGATCTTATCAAGCTCCTCACGTTTGTCAGTCAGCATGCCCTTCACCCGCTGGTAAGCATCTTCTATAATGCTCTGTACCTCTTTATCGATCAACTCTGCCGTGGCTTCCGAGTAAGGCTTGGTGAAAGCATATTCGCTATCCTTGCTGTCATAGAAAGACAGGTTACCAATCTTATCATTCATGCCGTACATGGTCACCATGCTGTAGGCCATCTTGGTTACCCGCTCCAGGTCACTCAAGGCACCAGTAGATATCTTACCGAATACAATCTCCTCGGCTGCCCGACCCCCCAGAGTCATACACATTTCATCTACCAACTGCTCCGTTTGGTACAGAAACTGTTCTTTGGGCAGATACTGTGCATAGCCTAAGGCCGCCACACCACGGGGTACAATGCTCACCTTCACCAAAGGATCGGCATGCTCCAGGAACCAACCGGATACGGCGTGACCCGCTTCGTGGAAGGCAACAATCTTCTTCTCTTCAGGAGAGATCAGCTTGTTCTTTTTCTCCAATCCACCAATTACCCGGTCAATCGCATCTTGGAAGTCCTGCAAGTCCACGGAATCCTTGTTGCGGCGAGCCGCAATCAAAGCCGCTTCGTTACATACGTTGGCAATCTCGGCACCTGCAAATCCAGGAGTCTGCGCTGCCAGTTTCTTAGAGTCCACGTCCTTATTCAGCTTCAAAGGCTTCAGGTGCACTTTGAAGATGGCCTCACGGCCAATGATGTCTGGCTTGTCGATGCTAATTTGACGGTCAAATCGGCCAGGACGTAGCAGAGCAGAATCCAGCACGTCCGGGCGGTTGGTAGCCGCCAATATGATAACCCCACTATCGGTAGCAAAACCATCCATCTCTACTAGCAGAGAGTTCAGCGTGTTCTCTCTCTCATCGTTGGCACCAGGCATCTGACCCCGGCCCCGTGAGCGCCCAATAGCATCAATCTCATCGATGAATACAATACAGGGAGCTTTATCCTTGGCTTGTTTGAATAGGTCACGTACCCGTGCGGCACCTACACCCACAAACATTTCCACGAAGTCAGAACCTGAGATGGAGAAGAAAGGAACGCCAGCCTCACCCGCTACTGCTTTCGCCAGCAGGGTTTTACCCGTTCCGGGAGGGCCTACTAGCAGCGCACCTTTGGGGATTTTACCACCCAACTTGGTGAACTTGCTAGGGTTCTTCAGGAAATCAACAATTTCCTTGATCTCCTCTTTGGCTTCTTCCAAGCCTGCTACATCCGAGAAGGTAGTTTTCACCTTGCTTTCGGCATCAAACAGAGCAGCTCTAGACTTACCAATATTGAAAATCTGGCCACCAGGTCCGCCACCACCGGACATCCGGCGCATCAGGAACCAGAAACCAAAGATGATTAGGAGTAGGAAACCGAACTGGAAAATGTAATTGGTATAGTTATTATCTTCTTTTGAATCATAATCCAATCGCTTTTCAGGAGGTAGTTTCTCCATCAGCTCCTCCCAACGTGCTTCGAATATTTCAGCACTAGGGACATTGAATTCGAAATGAGGTGCAGAGATCCGGTTAAAGAAGGGACTGTTACTTTTCAGCCGGGTTTGGTAAGCCGGAGTTTGTAACGCAGCATCGGTTAGGGTAATCAATACCATGGGGATGCGACTGTCGCCTCGGTTAACGAGTTCTACTTTCTTTACTTCGCCCGCCAGGACCATATTTTCAAATTCTTGGCGTGAAGTTTCCACCGCAGAAGAACCATTGCCTAAAAAGGCGAATGCTAAAATTACCATCAGGAGGGTAAGGATTACCCACATCTGGTAATTGGGTCTTTGCGGCGGCTTATTAGCCCCTTTTTTGGGGTTGGGTTTATCAGCCATGCTAACAGTTAAGGAAATTAAATAAATGTCTACTCTACAACGGTTTAGTACCTATAAGGTTCCTAGCCTTCGGGTTCTACCGCGATTACTTTGGCGTCGCCCCACAACTCCTCCAAACCATAAAACTGCCTGGTTTCATTTTTAAAGATGTGAGCCACCACGTTGACGTAATCGAGCAAAATCCATTCCCGATTGGTCTTGCCTTCTTTATGCCAGACATGCTCTTGGGCTTTCTCGGAAACCTCCTTTTCTACAGAGTCGGCAATTGAATCTACTTGAGTATCGGAAGAGCCTGATGCCAGTACAAAAAAATCGGCAACGGCATTTTTAACGTTCCTGAGGTCTAAAATCACGATATCCTGAGCTTTCTTCTCTTGCATCCCGTGCACCACAAGCTTACTCAGTTCTTCTGCGGTCATGCGCAATTATTCGGTTTTTAAAGCAAAATTTAGGGCATAAAGCTAATCATTTCTCGTGTATAAAATCTTTACCAATACGCTATTTCTCGGCAAAGAGGTAGTGTACCTGCCATCCTGTCATTCCACCAATGACATAGCCTCCGACCTTTTGGCACAGAATCGGCCGGAAGGGGCCTTGGTCATTACCAGCCGCCAAACCGCTGGCCGTGGCCAAAGAGGCAACCAATGGGAAACCCAGCCGGGAGAAAATCTAACCTTTTCCCTCTTGTTTCGGCCCCAGTTCCTCACCGTTTCAGAGGCTTTCGGGCTCAACCTGTTTGTGTCTCTAGCCTTGCGTGATTGGGCTGCTTCCTATCCGGTTTCGCCCGTGGAGGTAAAATGGCCCAATGACCTATATGTAGAGGGACGAAAAATGGGCGGGGTGTTGATTGAGAACACCTTGAAGGGCAAGAATATCCAAGCGTCCATTATTGGTATTGGTTTGAATATCAATCAGTTGGCCTTTGGTGAGTTGCGGGCTACCAGCCTGCGGTTGCTCACAGGAGAAGTATATGAACTGAGAGCGGCCCTGGAAAACCTGCTAGCCTGCTTAGAGAAACGGTATTTGCAACTCAAACGACAAGACTGGCAAGGGTTATGGGCCGACTACCACCAGTACCTGTTTGGACGAAACGAAACCCGGCAATTTCAAACGGACAGGGAGGTGATTTCGGGCAAAATTGTGCGCGTGAATAAGCGAGGAGAGCTAGAACTGCAAATGGCAGATGGAGCACTGAAAGCCTTTGCCCACGGCACGTTGCAATGGATATTCCAGGACCTACATTAAGGAATTGTCAATATTGAGACGCCCATTCGCCCACTTTTGGCGAAGGCAGGCAATTCTGGTAGATTTGCGACGCTAAAATTTTAACTATAAGCTAGATACCATGGTAGGTACCGATTTGAAGTACAAGGTAAAGGATATCAACCTGGCCGACTGGGGTCGCAAAGAAATTACATTGGCAGAGGCCGAGATGCCTGGCTTGATGTCGTTGCGGAAAGAATTTGGGGAGGAAAAGCCTTTGAAAGGTGCGCGCATCGCAGGTTGTCTACACATGACAATCCAGACCGCAGTACTCATCGAAACTCTTATCGAGCTGGGAGCCGAAGTACGCTGGTCCTCTTGTAATATTTTCTCAACCCAAGACCACGCTGCTGCCGCTATTGCCGCAGCAGGATGCCCCGTATTTGCCTGGAAAGGCGAAACCGAAGAAGAATACGAGTGGTGTATAGAGCAAACCCTTTGGTTCGGTGAAGGGGATGACCGCCAGCCTTTGAATATGATCTTGGATGATGGTGGTGACCTTACCAACGTAGTGCTGGACCAATATCCTGAGATAGCCAAAGGAGTAAAAGGAATCTCCGAAGAGACTACAACCGGTGTATTGCGCTTGTACGAGCGAGTGAAGAAAGGTACTCTTCCTATGCCTGCTATCAACGTAAACGACTCCGTAACCAAGTCGAAGTTTGACAACAAATACGGTTGTAAAGAATCCTTAGTGGATGCCATCCGTCGGGGTACCGATATCATGCTGGCGGGTAAGGTAGCCGTGGTAGCTGGCTACGGTGACGTAGGTAAAGGTTCTGCTGCTTCTTTGCGTGGCGCCGGTGTTCGTGTGATCGTGACCGAGATCGATCCTATCTGTGCTTTGCAAGCAGCGATGGACGGCTACGAAGTGAAGAAAATGACCAGTGCAGTACCTCGCGCTGACATCATTGTGACCGCTACGGGTAACAAGGACATCATTACCGGAGAGCACTTTAAGTTGATGAACGATAAAACCATCGTTTGTAACATCGGTCACTTCGACAATGAGATTGACGTAGCTTGGTTGAACGATAATTATGGTGAGACCAAGGATGAAATTAAGCCTCAGGTAGATCTGTACAACGTAGACGGTAACGACATCCTTCTATTGGCTGAAGGTCGCTTGGTTAACCTGGGCGTAGCCACTGGGCACCCTAGCTTTGTAATGTCCAACTCATTCACCAACCAAACCTTGGCTCAGATTGAGCTTTGGAACAATGGTGAAAAGTACGACAATGAGGTATATACCTTGCCTATGCACTTGGACGAGAAGGTAGCGCGGTTGCACCTGGCCAAGATTGGTGTAGAATTGGACGAACTGAGCCAAGAGCAAGCTGAATACATCGGGGTGAGTCAAGAGGGTCCTTTTAAGCCAACTCACTATCGGTATTAATTCGTTCATTCGAACTAAATACATTTTTTAAGCCCCGAAAGCCCTGGTTTTCGGGGCTTTTTGTGTTTTGTGCCCCATGCCACTAACTTATCTTTATTATATAAAGTCCAACATATACCAAGCCTGAAAGGAGAATAGGGCAATTATGATAAATAGGATACTAGTTTTCATGAGTGGGGACGTAGTTACATGGAGTCCATGAGGCCATTACACAAATTCACCGCTTCTAGCTTCAGAGGTGCAGATTTCGAGGCTTGGTATATGTTGGACTTTATATAATAAAGATAAGTTAGTGGCATGGGGCACAAAACACAAAAAGCCCTGGTTTTCGGGGCTTTTTG
>JBCBHI010000391.1:0-5291 GCA_038525885.1 Bacteroidota bacterium | reverse complement strand
CCTCGGATGCGAAGGAGGCCCTGCGAAACCGGAAGGTGGCTTATCTGGAGGCCAACGGGAATATTTTTGTGGACCAACCAGGCTTGTTCCTTTGGGTGGATAGCCAACCTCCACTCCCCTTCCGGCGCGAAGTACGCAACCGGGCATTTACCAAAACCGGGCTTAAGGTCCTATTCCATTTGTTGCAGGACCCAACCCTGATACAACGCACACAACGTGAATTGGCTGAAATCGCAGGGGTGGCTTTAGGGAACATCCCCCAGGTAATACAAGGCCTACGAGACAAAGGCTACCTGACGGTAGATAAGGGGGGAACTGCAGTATGGCAAAACCGCGAGGAGCTCCTCCAGCGGTGGATGATTGCCTACGAAAACACCCTACGGCCTTCGCTTATTCGGGGCAGGTATCGCATGCAAGGGGATTGGGCGGCTACTCCATTAACTGCGGGCATGTCCGTTTGGGGGGGTGATGCCGCTGCCGACCTGCTTGCCCGCCATGCTCAGCCCCAGCACTTTGTGCTCTACACCTTGGAAGCCCCCGGCGAACTGCTCACTAAATATCGCCTATTACCCAATGAGCAGGGGGAACTCACGGCGCTTGAGCTCTTTTGGAATCCTCCTTCGGAGGCCAAAACAGCTCCCCCCCTGCTGGTATACACCGAGCTAGCCCTTACCGGTGGCTCTCATAATGAGGAGCCCGCGCGGGCTTTGTACGAGCAATACATATTGCCCAACCTGTGAAGTAGCCTTCACTCTTCTGCATCCAATGCAGCCAGGAGGTCCTTGAGGCGTTTAATCCGCGGATAGTACAAGAAGTAGGCGTACACGGCCATCATTAGGATGATTCCGGCCATAACCAGCGGCAATTTGAGCCCTAACTCGGTAGCTAACCATGTACCCCAACTTATGTCTGGAGCGGCATTTTGCTTGAACACTATAATACTGGCAATAAGCAAGGCCAGGGCGGTAACGGAGAAAGAGGCCAAATAGGCTTGAAAGAAACGGAGTGATTTTTCCAGGTAGGCTCGTACATCACTCTGGAAGGTGATTTTCTTGATCCGCCATAGGGTAATCCCGGCCAACATTACCGATATCCAAATCACCACCATCATGAACCCCTTCACAATATCTGGGCTGGAACCAAGCCACCACAAGCTACTTAGGAGTAAAATGGAGCCCACCCCAAGCTCTATTCGGATGAGGTGCTCGAAAAAGCGTAACTCACCCGCCGATTTTTCTTGCAGATACTTATTGACCGTATCTTCATCGATAGTCTCCTGCGGCTGTTCAGCCCAAATCTCTTCCAGCTCGGTCATGGATCATCTTCTTTAGTTTCTTCTTAATCCGGTTGATCTTCACCCCCACATTTGACACCCCTAAGCCGACTATATCGGCAATCTCAGCATGCTCTAGTTTGTCCAGGTACAGCATAATGACCGCCCTGTCAATAGGAGGCAAGGTATTAATAGCGCGGTAAAGCAATTCCACCTGAGGGTCTTGTTGCCCATGGTCACCGCGGGCTTCTACCGCATCATTCAATTGGGGCACCTCAGTAGGCACCAGTTCTATCCGCTTTCGTCTCTTTAACTGCGTCAGGCAAACATTCAGCGTAACCCGGTACACCCAAGTGCTAGCCTTGGACTCACCCCGGAAGGAACCAAAGGAACGCCATAGCTGAAGGCAGACCTCTTGTACGGTATCCTCAAAATCTTCCTGTCCATTGGTATACCCCCTACTTAGCTTCCGGATGATACCGATGTTCTCTTCAACTAAAGTATGATAGCGCTGTTTCTTATCGTCCATATGGGCGTGCCCAATGTATTTTCTCTATAGGTTATGCAGTTGAGCTATTCTTTACACTCAGGGTAATTTATTTTTTGGGTTAGAATTAACATTGGTTTGCAAAAAGAATTAGAAAGCTACTATTCCCCATATTTCACAGTTCTGTATACCCGTAATGGATTTACAAATTAGGGCACATTGATTTTCACTTCACTTTTTATCTTATTTGCATGATAAGGGTATGATATTATACTCTGCTTACTCAATAATTCTCTCAGCTTTGAAAATATACAGTTTCCTTTTCCTATATGGAGTTCTTCTATTGTGTGCCTGTGACACAGACGCCAGCTGTCCTCGTCCACAAGTCCTCGAAGTCGCTTTTCGGCTCATAAACCACGATTCCTCTAATTTCTTTGGCAGGGTAGGCTTTGAACCAGCTCAGGTAAAGTTTTATCCTGAAGATCAACTGAGTAACCCATTGGCAGTTGGGCTGGAAGATGATGAGCGAGGCCCGTACTTTTCTGTAGAGCGGTTCAACAGGCATGACTTTTACACTATAATAATCGGTGAAAGACAATACCAACTCTGGTTGGAATTTGTAGAAGTTCCTGACCCAGAGAATACAAATTGTACAGTCTATACAATTTCCAAGATTCAGCTAGCTGATGGAACACAAATCCACGGCGAACCACCAGCAATAATTCATCTTATCATTAACTAAATACTATGCCAGCGCGATTTTTAACAATACTATTGTTGTGCCTAGCCATTCAGGGGATAGGCCACAGCCAGATTTACTTAGATATAATTGAACAGTCCACTACCAAAAATTTTCAAGAAATAGTAGACCAAGTAGAGGCTTATTACCAAAACCGAGACAAGGGACGTGGTTCTGGTTACAAGCAATTTAAACGATGGGAATACTATCACTCTTCACGGCTTAGTGCTGACGGAAAGGTGATTGATGTATCTCAAAGGAATTTGGATGAGTTTTACTACTACCAAGAGCAAGTAACGAAGAACACTGCTGGCAGAGGAGAAAATAACCTGAATGTAATAGCAGGAGCCTGGGATCCCATTGCCCCTACTCAATACAGCCGGGTAGTCAGCGGACACAACGGGGGGCTAGGCAGAGTAGGTGCCATTACGGTAGACCCATCCAACTCCTCGATTTTATATATTGGTACTCCCGGTGGTGGGCTTTGGAAATCCACAAACAATGGTGGCTCATGGGTCTCCCTTACCGATGGAATCCCCCGCATAGGTATTTCAGGTATTGCTATTGACTATAGCACCTCAGTGAATAACCGTACGCTGTATATCTTAACCGGAGATGGTGATGGTAATGACACACCCAGTATTGGGGTTCTTAAGTCGATGGATAATGGACAGACGTGGTATAGTACTGGCCTCACCGGTGCGGATTTAAATAGGCCCTACAAAATCAAAATCCACCCTACCAATCCTGACATCCTTTTTGTAGCTGACTATTATGGAGTCTTCAAAACTACAGATGGGGGCCTGTCCTGGACAAACACCACGCTCAGTCTTGGAGACCGAGAGTTTTATGATGTAGAGTTCAAGCCGGGCGACCCTTCCCGGATGTACGCTTCTACGGATGACGGCACCTATATATCCTACAATACAGGAAACACCTGGACACAAACAACCTTTACCCCCCCAAGTGGTACACGACGCATAGAGTTGGCGGTATCTCTTGCCAACCCCAGTTATGTTTATGCTTTGTGTGGAGGCTTCTTTAGCAATGCGACTATACCATATGGATACAGTGGATTATTCCGTTCCACCAATTCAGGTGTGAATTACACTCTTCAATCCAATGAACCCAACATATTGGGATATCACAGAAGGGGAAAGGACGAACGAAATCAAGCCAATTACGATTTGGCTATTGCTGTATCTCCTACCAATGCCAACGAAGTACATATAGGAGGTATCAATTGCTGGAAATCTACAAATGGCGGTTCTGATTGGGACCTTACCTCCTATTGGGTAGAAGATGGATTAGGCAATAATGACTACACACATGCGGATATCCACGCACTGGAGTTTTCGGCCTCGGGCACATTGTATTGTGGAAGTGACGGTGGGATTTACCGCAGTACAGATAACGCCGATAAGTGGGCTAGCATCTCAGAGGGAGTACAGATCAGCCAAATATATAAGCTAGGCCTAGGTACGGAAAGCAACAGTTTCAGATCCCCCTTATACTTTGGTGCCCAGGACAATGGACTAAACGCGGTAAAAGCTAACTCTGATGAAGCAAGACATTGGGAAGGGGCCGACGGCATGGAAGTAACGGTGATGCCTAATAGTCGCTGGGTAGTGGGTGCCATTCAAAGAGGTGAGCTCAAAAAAATGGACAACGAACTGACCATGTTGGACATAACCCCAGCTGGCCAAGTGGGCGCCTGGGTAACCCCACTGGTATCCTGGGATGATGGTAGTACAAGCCCTGATAACGATATTTATGTTGGATATGAGGATGTCTGGTTCCAATCAAAATCTAATGGGTTTGGCCCTACCTCTGGAGGGTGGAGCAATATTTCTAATGGTAATATAGGCACCGGAAAATGTCGCCATATAGCGGTTGCTCCTTCTATTCGATCTCGCATATACGTATCTAAAGGGAATAATATTTGGAGAACCACCAACCTTGGTAATTCTTGGACCAATATTTCCGCTGGCCTTCCTACTAGCACTATAACTTATTTTGTAGTGCACCCTACCAATCCAGACATTGTCTACTTGACCACTAGTAGATCTACCTCCGGCGGAGAAAAGGTATACCGGACCACCAATGGAGGGAATTCTTGGGTGGATATTTCGGGGTCATTACCTGGTGTACCCATCAATTGTATTGTATACCAAAACGGCTCTTCTAACGGCATCTACGTAGGCATGGACGTAGGGGTCTATTATCTAGATGATAATCTTTCGGATTGGATTCCATTTTATAATGAACTACCCAACGTAGAGGTAACTGAGTTGGAAATAGACTACGCTAATAATTTCATCTATGCTGCCACATACGGGCGTGGCATCTGGCGGTCCAACCTTTACGGTAAGGAGTGCAAAGAGGCCGTAACACTGTCTGCAAATTTAGAAGGTTTCCGGTATGTAACTGGAAATAACATTTCTAGCACCAGCTTGGTAGAACCTTTTGCCAACGTAACCTTGGAAGCAGGTACTTCTATAACGCTGGAAGATGGATTTGAGGTTAGTTCTGCGGAAGAAACGGTTTTCTCTGCGATGATCAATCCTAATGTCTGCGCTGATGGCATAAATGCATGAGGATATAAAAAGTCTGGCACTTACGCGGGTCCATTGTCAGGGATTATAGGCTTAATCGATTCCGAGGAAATAGAGCTGGATGAACAAACTAACTTCCATGTTTTCCCAAATCCGGCTTCCACTGACATTTACGTTCAGCTGGAATTGACTAGAATGACCGAGGTAACTCTAACTCTGTACGATATGCAGGGCAGA
>JBCBHI010000390.1:0-5291 GCA_038525885.1 Bacteroidota bacterium | reverse complement strand
AAACCGCGCTGCTCACCTGGTTGGAGAACGGCGCGGTTTTAAATTCTTCAAAGGGAACTTGTACGGGCTGGCGGCCTTTTCCCGGATCCCAGCCCCACAACACCAGGTCATCGGTGGTCATATGCTCCACCAGCTGCTGCGGTGTACGGCCGCCGTTCCGTTCAGGATCTACCAAGCGCTGCCCTATTTCTACATCGCTGAGGCCATACCAGCCCATACTTTTGGGGGCCAGTCCCCAATGCGGGGCGCCCGGCACCTGTGAGTACGGGTTGTTTTCTGCCTGATGGCAGGAGTTGCATGTGGTCACCGGGCCGCCTTGATTTTCAGGGCCACGGACGATATTGAACAAGTGTAGATGCTGATCATCCCCTTGCCGTGGCCGGTCGCCCGTGGGGTGGCAGTTGAGGCAGCGAGGGTCCTTGAGTACCTTAAGCAGGGTTTGGAAGGCTTTCAGGGATTCCGCCGTGCTGTCTTGCCACCGCCTATCGGCGGCTTTGCGTGGAGCCTGGCTGGGAGCCTCGGGAGCTAAAAAAGCCCAGCAAAAAATCACCCCAACTCCTAATCCAAACAAGTGTAATAGGTTTCTCATATGCATGTGTGCCAGCGTGTAACCAGGGTCTCTAGTAGCAGAACTAAGGTAGCGGATGTACCTACAGGATAAAGTATATAATTCGCGGGGATCTGAATACATTTCATAGAAACCGCGAAATGTATTCAGGCTTCTACGAAATAGTTATTCGCAGCCCTACTGGCTATTTTACCTTTGAATATGGATTCTATACTGCACATCTCCTCCGTAGCACAGATTCACGAGTTCCTCACCATTGGGAAACCCCAACACCCGCTCATGGCGATTTTTCGCAAGTGGCCCGAGGGGGTGCGGCTAGGCATAGAAGAGCTTCGGTTCACTACCGACCTGTACCTGATCATGATGAAGGGGCACCTGACGGGCTCCTTTCAGTATGGCCGCAATGCCTATGACTACCAGGAAGGCACGATGGTCTTCATTGGCCCTGGGCAGGTGGCTACCTTCAATATCGCCCGGATGCAGGAAGAAGAAACTGGCGGCTGGATGCTCTTCTTCCACCCCGATTTGATTCGCAAATCGGCCCTGGGGCAAATCATCACCCAGTACTCCTACTTCCACTATGACACCAACGAGGCCCTGCACCTCGCAGAAAAAGAGAAGCAGTACCTGGACCTACTGATAAGCCAGATAGAACAAGAGATTCAGCAGAACCTGGACCGGCATTCGCAGGAGTTGATGGTTTCGCACCTGGATACGCTGCTCAAGTACAGCAGCCGGTATTATGACCGGCAGTTCTACACCCGTACGAACCTAAACCAAGACCTGATTCTCCGGTTTGAAGAGTACCTGCGCCACTACTTTGGTACCCCCGACCTAATCCAGCAGGGCATGCCCAGCCTAAGCCAGTGTGGTGAGGCCTTGCACCTATCCGGTCCTTACCTGAGTCACCTGCTCAAGCTAGAAACAGGAAAAAGCGCCAAGGAGCACATTTATGACCACCTACTGGAGGCGGCAAAAACCACCCTGTTGTCCAGCACAGAGCCCATCAGCGAGGTAGCTTACGGGTTGGGTTTTGAATACCCTCAGCATTTCAGCAAGCTGTTCAAACAGAAAACCGGGATGAACCCCACCGAATACCGGAATGTGAACCTGAAGTAAGGGTGCGGCCTCTTCCTGCCTATTACTCCTGAAGAGTAAAAGTACCGTCGTTCCAGGCCAGTACCAGACATTCCTCCTCCAGGCAGTACTTCAGGTCTTTCCCTTGGAGGGGAAATTGAAATACGAATTCATAGGGCTCATCATCCTCCATATAGCCGGGAGCCAGCTTTTCGGACATGTCTGCCTGGCTGGCAGAAAGCACCTCTTCTACAGGCAAGGACTCGTATACCCCGTTCCGGTAGCTATTGAAGGATAGCTCTACGTCACAAACAGGCCCGCAGCTTAGCGCTTGGTAACCGATGAGTTGTGAGCCATCAGTCACATTCCAGTACACCATTTCAATAAACACCTCTACCGGGCCCGGCGTGTATGACAGGTATCCATCCTTAGGCTGGTATTTCTCTATAAAGTAAAGGGTCGGTTCGTCGGTTTCTATCCCCTCTAGCAACTGAGCCACCTCCTCAGCTCTAGGGTCTTCCTTCTGTGCCAGGATGGCTTGCAGCCGGTAGTAAGAGTCCACCACAAAGAATTTATCAATCCCCTTGAGCTCACTGAGCATGCCATTCAGGGTGGTCGAATCCGCGGCAGATAATGCTACGAGAATTTCCTCTTCATCTGCTTCCGGTTGGGTGGTTTCTTCCGCCATCTCTACTTCTTCCGGTACCTCCTCAGAGGACTCGGCATCGCTGGAAGGTTTGGGAGAACACCCCTGCCAAAACAGGGCTACAAAAAGGATAGGAAGGTATTTCATGATGTGGGCGTTTTTAGCGTGTTATTTGATATCTATATTCTAAGCACGGGCGAATAA
Source organism: Bacteroidota bacterium (assembly GCA_038525885.1). Classification (GTDB taxonomy): domain Bacteria; phylum Bacteroidota; class Bacteroidia; order Cytophagales; family Cyclobacteriaceae; genus DMST01. The sequence continues at coordinate 2,796 of JBCBHI010000390.1, read as the reverse complement.
AAGTCCTGGGCGGTTAAAAAATGGGAACACAAAGTGCTCAAAGAATTCACAAAGGGCACTGAGTTTTTAATACAAGCTCCATGCATTAGGAAACGTCTTCAAATTACTGATTTTCAGGGAATAGTGGCGTAGCCTCGGATCAAACCGAAAAACTGTGGGAAGAATAATAAAAGGTCGCGTAGCGACGGAGTAATTGTAGCATCGGCTTTCAAGCCGGTGTAATGGGAAAGGTGCCTCTTCAGTGCCGTAGGCACGACAGATCACAAGTGCTGCTTAGTCAGTGATTGGGCAGTAAACGCGATAACCAACCACATATTTACACCCTTAAATTCTCCAAAGGCTATGGAGTTAGCAGGCACTACCGAGGTCCTTCGCTGCCGCTCAGGATGACCCTCCGGAATGGGAAGCTTTCACCCATTTTAGTCACTAAAACCAGTCCCATAGCGACCAGATAATGTAGCCCTTACAAACCTCTGGCACTTGTTAACCATTCAAGTTCCTTAAAAATAAGAATGCCACCCCCATGACTCATGGAGGTGGCACAAATAGCACGGCTGAGAATAATAGATGCAATTGATCTTATTAGGACGCTAAGCCCATAGTCTCTGATTGAGATAGATTGAGAGTTTAGTGTAAAAGAACTTAGAAAACGGCAGGCCAACCGGTTTAACTGACCTGCCTGGAATAGGAATACGCTAACTAATTATTTCTTTTTCTTGTCATCTTTTTTGGGGGGCAAAGGCTTCAATTCTTCGAAGCGTTTTTGTCCACCACGGATGGCTGATTTCTGTGAAGCGGTCATTGCAAATTGCTCAAATTTCATGGGTGAAATAGTCTGAAAGTTTTGCCTACTCGGTCAAGGGTTTTCGGCTTCTCCCCTGTGGCTAGTGCCACATTACAGGAGTAAACATAGCCTCAACCAGTTCCTATTGCTGGGTACTTGTACATACGCCTTGCCTGAATTGATATTCGTTACCCAGTAGTTGATAACTGCCTGGAGGAAGCCCCCAAAAACCTTTCACTCATCCACCATCCCGATGGCGACAAGGGTCTCGCCCTCATTGACAGGTGGGGTTCCCAGGATATACAGGATGATGCCATTGGTATCGGCAAAAACCTCTTCTACCGTTTCGTTAAAGAAATTGGTGATGTGGCCTATTTTCATCCCCGCTACTACGTACTCTCCGTGGGTTTTGGCCGGGTAAAAGATGCCCGTGTGGCTGCTACTAAGGTAGCTGCGCTCACTGATAAAAATGGTTTCCCCGCTCTTGGGCTTTGGCCCAATCGGCTGCATTTCCAGCGAGTGCAGTAGGCGGTGTATGCCTTCTTCTATTTGGTGTACGTAGGTGGGCTCTACCCTACCCAAACGCCCACATTCTATATCGACGGCTGGTATGCCCTGCTTAAAGGCCTCAGCCGAACAATATAGGCTGGGTGATGAGGGGCTCATATACTCCTTCCCCGTGGTTTGAAAAACCACCACATGGTCAAAGCCCATACTCGCTACCATCTGCCTGCCCTTCTGTGACACCTCGGGCAAGGAATCGTGCTGATAATATGCGGCATAAGGCATCAGGTCTTCAGGAGCATCTCCGCTATGCATATCCACAAAGTAGTCGCACCGGGCGATCACTTCCTTGGATAAATAGTCGGCAATTCGTTCGGTGATGCTGCCTGCTGCAGAACCCGGGAAAGAGCGGTTCAAATTTTTTCCATCCAACGGATTGAGATAAGGCGAACGACCTAGGAAGCTTTCCACGTTGGCAATCTGCACCAATATCACGGTGCCCTTTAGGGTAGTAGGGTCTAATGATTTTATCAGTCCTTGAGCCGCTAATATGGGGGCATATTCATACCCATGCACCCCGGCGGTAATGCCCAATACGGGTCCGTCTGTAGCTCCATGGAAAACCGTAACGGGCACCGTGGTAGAAACTTCCTCATGGGTGATCTGGACCGAAAAATGCCACATGGTGCCCGGCTTCACCGGAGTTTCTTCAAAAGAAAAGGGAGTCTGAGCCTGCGCCTATGCAGGGATAGCCAACAGGATCACTACCAGAAGGAACCGTTTCATGCTTTTTAGCCTAATCTACGAACGAAAACAGCAGCCAAACCAAAGAATATCACCGTGGCTACCAGCAAGGGACCCAATTGCTTTCCCCAAGCCAGGGTGGTATCGGGGGCCTCAAAATGGGCGGGTTCGAATTGATCCCAATTGACGGTGGACACGGCAGCTTCAGAGAATACCTTGGGATAGAAATGGAGCCGGGTTTCCTCATGAAACTCCTGGATGAATTGTAGGAAGTCCAGGTGGCGCATCAAGTTGGTATTCGCGATGGCATTGAAGGCCAACTGCGTGTGCATAGAAGGAATCCACTGGGCCCAGCGGCTACTCAAGCGTTCCCGCTCCTGTATTTTGGCCAACATGGCAGCGCTTTCAGTACTAGACTCCTTATCCCCCAAGTGCTGCATGGCATAATACCAATGCCAGGTAAACCCATCTTCCGTCGGAAAACCGAACTCTTCCAGCTGCGGATAGCTGTCATAGAAGCTAACCATGGTAGCCCGCTTATTGGTATCCCACTTCTGGTGGTACCCGTCCCGCTGCTGGATCATGGCCGTGAAGGCCTCCGGCACGGGGTACTGCTGGGTTACGCGGTTGTTCACCATAGCAGGTAGGAGAACCACCAATAGCAGCCAGAGGGAGAGCAACGCTACCGCATTCACGTTGGAACTACTGCGCAGCAGGACTACCCAAAAGCTAAGCCCAAACCAAAACAGAAGGTACAACAGCCC
>JBCBHI010000389.1:0-5294 GCA_038525885.1 Bacteroidota bacterium | reverse complement strand
GGTGCTAGGGTCCTTCATGGCGTCGCCTACCTCGCCTAAAACCAAAGGGATGGTAAATACCTCAAATACAGCTTCCCCAGCATAGCGGCCTTGGGCTTTGAAATGTTCATCCCCTACGGTAAGGGTAACATCCAAAGGCCAACCCAGATTGGTCACTGCCTTTATCTCGGGTAACTCATCGGCCATAGCCCGGGCCAGGGGAGGTGGGGTGCCTTCCTGCGTACGAATACCGTCAGCCATTAGCTGATGTTCCTTCATCAGGAATAGCTGCTCGTCTTGGGTATGATACTTGTCTACCGCGTATTCATCCTGGACCCATAGGTATATCATAAAGGCCGCAGCCAGGCCCATGGAGAGCCCGGATAAGTTGATCAAAAAGGTGCTTTTCTGTCGGCGGAAGCCGCGAAGAGCCATGAGTAAGGCGTGTTGTAACATGTCTAATACATTGAGTTTTTGACGAAAAGATGGCGAACGAATGATACCGGGGCGAAAGAGAAGAAATACATCACGACGAAAGCGGCGGTTGGCGAAACGCGCCCCTCGGTCATCGACCCGCTGGTAGTATAGCTCCAACAGGTCGCCTTCAATGTCGATGTGAAATTCCGGTTTGCAATAGGCCTTGAGCCACCGTAGGAATAGCCTGGGAGGTTGTTGTTGCGTCTCCATGGTTATTCCAGATTTAAGATTATTTGCGGAAGAGCGTCCCACATCGAGTTGCGAACATCACGTGCTTGGGCCAAGGCCCGCTTGCCAAAGGCAGTAAGGGTGAAAAACAACTTAGGCCGGCCCCCACGAGCAGGAGCCGAATCGCCATGTTGTGAATCCAGAAACCCTTTGCTTTCCAAACGGCGAAGCGTGGTTTGCAAAGCCCCTACGCTCACTTCGCGGTTCAACCGATCCTCGATCTCCTGCTTTATTGTAACCCCATAGGCGTTACCGTGCAGGATGCCGACGGTGAGCAGCACAATCTCCTCAAACTCTCCAAGACGGTATGCATTCATTGCAATACTATTTTGTAGTAATGCAATGGTAGTTAAAAAAATGGGTTAATACTATTTTGTAGTGTTGCTTCTATGAAAAAAACCACCCGAAGGTGGTTTTGCTATATGATTGGGAGGGGTAACCCCTAGTTGTTCCTCGCTGTGGATTCCACTACGGTAAATTCTACCCGGCGGTTAATCTCTCTTCCGTCTTCCTCATCGTCATTAGAAACCAGCGGCTTGGTTTCGCCGAATCCAATAAAGCTCAGCCGGCCGGGCTCTATCCCGTTTTGGATCAGATAGTCCTGCACGGCCTTAGCCCGCTGTTCTGACAAGTTTTTGTTGAAGGTAGTGGTGCCTACGTTATCGGTATGCCCAGCCAGTACGATGGTCACATCATTAGACTGCATGTATTCTTTCATGGCGTCCAACTGGAAGTACGATTCCTCCGTGAAGGTAGCCTTGTTGAACTCAAAGAAGATGTATTGCAGTACATTGCTCACTCCTATTTGGTTAGGAGATAGATCTATGTAACGGTTTACCCGTTGTACTTCAGTGCTAAACTGGGGTAGCACGATTCGACGACTCTCGAAAGTAAAGTCCTTGGCCACTACGTTTAAGAACAGCTCTTGTCCGTTGCCCATGGAAGGGTCAATGGTCCATTGGTATTCGCCAGTCCCGGTTTTTTCAAAAGGAATAGGTTGTGACTGTGTGGTGGTAGAGAGCTTCACCTCGGCATCCAAGGGGCTGCCCGTAGAGGCATCTCGAACCCGGTAGGTTACCACAATACCTCGCAGATTACTGTTGGTAGTAGTATTGTCTCCACCATTGTTATCACCTCCGCGTGCGCTAGGGTCTCCATTGTTGGTATCTGGGTTATTATCGTTCCCATCAGGAGTGGTGTTGTCTGCCACAGGAGTGCCAGTTCCTGGTGTTAATGATATCAACCGTTTCACCTCTTGTACTTGAGTGGTGAATCCTTCCAGTCCAAAACGGAATTGGGAAGGGGTATATCCCTCAGAAGTAATGGCTAGCTGATACTGGCCGGCGTTGGGCATGTCCGGGGTTATTTCCCACATGTAAATACCCGGTTGCGGATTGGTGTAGGGCAAAGCGCCGTCACCGGCCGGTTCGAACAGTGTCAATACGGGGTCTGCCACTAGGGGCTCTTGGGTACCCTCGTCTACTATCTTCATAGAAACGATGATGGGCCGTAGCGCCTCACCAGCATCTTCCGGTTGTCCGGTATTGTTAGGGTCATCCTCTGGGGAAAGAATAGGATCCCCCGCCAGCTCTACCTCTTGGATACGGCTCCCATCAATATCATCGGGTTGAGCCTGATCAGTTAAGGCAGGATAGTCGTGCGTAAGCGGATCAATATCACGCATCTCTTGGATGTAGTCCGGTATGCGGACCTCATAGATGTCCAGGTATCCTAGTCCGTCAGCCCTTGCAGAGGCATAGTAGCCACGTTTCCCATCGGGCGTCGTTACAAAATATATGTCATCGTCAGGAGAATTGAGCGGATACCCCATGTTCACAGGAATAGCCCAGTCTCCGGCTGCACTATCAAAATGAGTCTTGAAAATGTCGTGTTCGCCCATGGTATTCCAGCCGCTGGAGCTGAAATACAGCGTCTCCCCGTCATAGTCGATGAAGGGACCTTCTTCGTTTTCGGGGGTGTTTACGTTGGGGCCCAAAGTCCGCGGACGCCCCCAGTTACCATTGGCCAGTTTCTTGGCATAGTAGATGTCCATGTTAGGCGAGTTGCCTTCGTGACCTGGCCTATCACTAGAGAAGAAGAGGATTTCACCGTTAGGCGAAATGGACACAGAGTTTTCCTTATAGGCACTGTTGATGCCGGGTACAGGGAGCGGGTTGCTCCATCCGCCGTCAGCCTGGCGTTCTGAGAAATAAATGTCTCCTTGGTTGTCGTCACTATACAGAAACAGTGTATCCCCAGAAGGTGACAAGGTCAGGTTGGAGTCATGATACCGGGTGTTAACCGGATCTTTGGGGTTTTCTGGAAACTGCCATTCGCCGTTCTGCTTTTCGGCAATGAATATATCCTCGTACCAAAGTAGGTCAGAAGGAAATACAAACTCACTGTAGTTGTTAAACTGACGACGCGAAGTGAAAACCATCATGGTTTCATTCCTATCCAATGCAGGGCCGTAGTCAGGCCATTCAGAGTTTACATTAGGACCTAAGTTGGTAAGTGTATAGTCAATCGGGTTTTTTAGGAACTCGATACCGTTCTTGCACTCATTGATGTGTTGTTCTACCCGACCGGCGCTAGCATCTTCACCTACATTCACAGGTGATTCTATCAGTTGTTGAATATAATCCTCGTAGTACTCAATGGCCTTCTCAAAGTTACTTGCGTACTGGTGGGCTTTACCTAGGTTGAAAAACAGCTTGGGATCATGGGCGGGATCTATAAGTCTTACACGTTCCAAATACTTCACCGCTTGGTCTCTACTATCTGTATTCAGATAATATACCCCGGCTTGGAAGTTGGGCTCAGCATAACTAGGATCCGTATCGGCAGCCAGTACATAGATCTCTCGGATCTGCACCCTCGCAATCGTAGGGTCTTCCTGCTGAATTAATTTAATCTGGGTGATATAAAGATCAGCCGTTTCTCGGTCTCCTGGCTCTATGGATACCTGCTCCTGCCCCAAGCTCGCACTTACGATGCCGACCCAAAGGGCCAAAGAATAGATTCCTAAGCGTAATTTCATATTCATAACAACCTACCGATAAAGTATTATAATGTTACGAAGAATTCTTAGTTGCGTCAAAGACTGACTTTGCCAGAAGTCAGAAATGACAGATTACTCTAAAAAAACACAATTTCAGCGGTTAGCCGAAGGGTTCAAAATAGCCAAATTCCTATGCAAGGATAACCACTTGAAAATGAGTGGGTTTGTAAGATAACGTCCTCATCTAGGAAAAAATTTCCATCCAATATGAGAGTTCTTATTGCTCTTTGGCAAGGACAAGGTAGAAAAATTTATTTAAGTTTTTGTTGAACTCAACTAATTTATTTCCTTCATTTACAGTGAGTTCTGAATGAGAAAACAAATAATCCTATGAAAAAGCTCGTACTAGTCTTGATGGTAGCCTTCATGGCGGTAGCCTGTGAACCTGCTGGTGGGGGTGCCGAGGAGGCTCCTGCGCACTTGGTATTGGGCAACCGGCTTAAATTTCTTGGTTCTAGTCCCGAAACTACCTACTTGATAGTGGGGTACCGGGGTAACTATGAGGGCAGAGTTGAGAAGCGTTGGAAGAACCAAGAGTACATCACCTTTATCTACATCAATGATCTGAATGAGGTAGGTACGGGTACGGTACATGTGAACTCGGTAGTAAAAGATTGATCCATACCATACCTGTTTGTAAGCCCCGTCTGGATTACCGGATGGGGCTTTTTTATGCTTTAAGGGTAAGGGAGTCTTGGTAGAGTTGCCGTCTGTTTAAGACTACTTCATTGGGTGGTGCCGCTCTTCGGACAAGCCTATGACTAACGTTGTTGTAAATTATCGAAGGGCTTCAGCTACCTCCTTTTACCAGGAATTCTCCAAATTCTAGAATCCTTTCCACGGCATACCATTTGCCCTCAATTCGTAGCTAGAGGCCATTTTACGATGAGACTGGGAATTCCCAGACTATTATTTCGGTGGTTTCCCGGTTAGCAGGCGGTTTGGTAGTTTCCGCCATTGGAATTCAAAACCGATCTACAAAAAGTAAGAATATGCTAACCACACGGAAACTATGGATGTGGGTGTTGGCCGTGGTAGTAGTAGCAGGGATGGCCCTGCAACCTGCCCAAGCGCAACGCAGGCGTGGCAATAATAATGCTGCCCCTGCCACCCTTACCTATGACGAATCCCTTTACAATGCTCTAGAATGGCGAAATATAGGACCACACCGGGGTGGTCGTTCGGCAGCCGTAACGGGAGTACCCGGCAAACCCATGCTGTTCTATATGGGCGCTACCGGAGGGGGCGTTTGGAGAACGCAAAACGGAGGTCAAACCTGGGAAAACCTGTCTGATGGTTTCTTCGGCGGGTCTATTGGAGCCGTGGCTGTTAGTGAGTACGATAACAACATTATATACGTAGGAGGAGGAGAGGTCACTGTGCGTGGTAACGTATCCTCTGGCTATGGCCTATGGAAGACCTACGATGCGGGCAAAACCTGGGAGTCCATCGGCTTGAAGGACTCACGCCACGTACCTCGTATCCGTATCCATCCTAAAAACCCCGACCTAGTGTACGCCGAAGAGCCCGGCGACTTGTATAAAGATAC